>CAMCWM010000153.1 GCA_945882215.1 Akkermansia muciniphila
CCGAGCGGATCGAGCTTCGCGTGACAGGCGGCGCAGTTTGCATCGTTGCGGTGAGCCTCGATTTTTTGGCGCAGCGTCGCTTTGGGGCTTTGCGGAGTTGGGGGTTCGATGGCGGGCACGTTCGCGGGTGGTGGCGGGGGTGTCTTGCCGAGCACCACCTCGCTGAGCCAGACACCGCGATGCACCGGACGTTGCCGCGTGCCGTCGGAGGTCAGGCCGAGCACCGCACCCATCGTGAGCAGACCGCCGCGACGATCCTCGGGCTTCAGCGAGACTCGCTGGAAGCCGCCATTCTTCGGCTCCGCCAGTCCATAGAAATCGCAGAGCCGCGCGTTGGCCACGGTCCAGTCAGAATGGATGAAGCCGTCGATGGGCAGGTTCTTGCCGAACATCTCGCGGAAGAACTCCACCGGCTCCGAGCGCATGCTTTCCTCCAGCCACGCGTCGTAAGCGGGGTAGAGCTTCTTGTCCGGCGGGAACATGCCCACGCGGTGCAGTTGCAACCACTGCCGCGCGAAGTCGTCGATGAAGCGGTTGGCTTTGCCGTCCGCGAGCATCCGGTCCACTTCTTTCTTGAGGCCATCGCCATTCAGCGTGCCGCTCTTCGCTGCGGTGAAGAGCGTGTCATCGGGCATCGAACTCCAGAGGAAATACGACAGCCGCGAGGCGAGTTCCGCCTCAGTGAGGCGTTCACGGGCCACAGTGTCTCCCTCGACGAGATAAATGAAATGCCGGGAGGTCAGCACGCCCTGCAACGCCACGCGATAGGCATCAGCCGTCTTTTCGCCCGCCTCGCGCTCGGTGCGGTAAGAATGCAGATACTCCTCCAACTCTTCCTTTTTCACCGGACGACGCCAGGCGCGTTCGGCAAAGCGTTGCAGATGCTCCGCCACCACCTCGGGCGTCGCGTCATCGGGTGGCACCAAGCCGATGCGCAGTGATTTTTCCGCTTCCGACACCAGCGGTCCCTCCCATTCGATCCAATCCAGGAGCACGGTGGAAAAGATGCCGTTCCCCTTGCCATCGAACATCTGCGGCGCGTTCGGGTTGAGGAGCAGAGTCTCGCTGCTGTGGGTGAAAATGTAGCCGCCCCGGCTGCCGAGCGCATTGCGGAAGGCCGCGCCTGCTCGGCGGTCCACCACATCGGTGGCCACCACGCAGAAATCCAACGTCGCGGGCATCTCGAGAAACACCTCGAACTCATACACCTGCGGTTTGTCCTCCGGTGCCGTGATGTCGAACTCAATGAGTCCATCCACCGTCTCCTCGCCTGTGCGCTTGCCGATGCTCAGATGCGCCGTCTGGCCGCCGATTGGGCGGATGCCGCTGGCCTGGATGCGGAGTTTGTAGAGCCCGCTGTGCTCTGGGCCGGTCTTTCCGAGCGTGTTCGGCGAGAGCGCGTTTTGGACAGTGCCGGGGAACAAGAGATAACGCAGCGGCCGCTTGATGCCGAAGCGGTCCAGCGCCGCCTGCTGGTCCTTCCCGCCGCCGTAACGGATCTCCGCCGCAGTCTTGCGGAGTTTGCGAGTCTCAGCCGACGTCGCTACGGGGAAGGCGCGATCCAGCACGAGTTCCGCCGCGCGGTAATAGCGATCCACATGCGACGGCGAAAGCGAAAGTTCCGACCCGATGCGCTCAAATCCATGCCACCGCGTATCCTCGTTCAGCTCGCCGGGCTTCGCGGGATCATAGCGCACGCCGAGCAGGTCATACACGGTGTTTTGATACTCCTTCCGGCTCAGCCGGTAATGCGATACCGCTGGCCGCGCCGCCATCCGCGCCGCCCGGCCCTCTTTGATCCGCGCATCGAGACTCGTCACAAACGCCGCGATCTCCTCCTGAGTCGGCTTCTTCTCCTTCTTCGGCGGCATTTCGCCGGAATTCACCTGTTCCATCATCTCCGCCCAGTGATGCGTGTCCGCCCCCAGCTTGAAATCGCGTGAGAGTTGGTCGATGCGCAAGTCCCCCTTCTCCTTCTCGGGGCCATGGCAACTGATGCAGTGTTTCTCCAGGAAAGCGTCATACGGTTCCGCAGCGAAGCCAGCACTGGCAAAGGCAAGGCCAGCAGTGAGCGCAACGGTGAATGAGGATCGAAAGCGGAAACAAAAAGTCATAGTGGAGTCAGATGCATACGCCTCGGTGGCGAGATAGTTAGCAGTGCGCTTCCCCCGAAAACTAGGGGGCAAGAATTCATGGCGCGGCGACCCACTCCAGATTGAAACGCGCGCAGTCGATGGAGGTGTCGGATTCATACAGACAGAGCACCGTACCATCCGGCAGCACGGCGAGGTCCGAGTAGGCTGCTTTGCCGGGATCGAGGACTTTGTTCACGGGCCAAGTCTTGCCGTCGTCGCGGCTGAGCTTGATGCAGAGATTCTCGCGCTTGCCGCGTCCTGCGGGGACGGGTTTGCCGTCCTTGCCGAGCCCAAGCGTGTGGGGATTGGAGAAGAGCAGCGTGCCCGGCTTGGACGGATGCGCCGCGATGCTGGCCATGCAGATCGGCTCCCAGAGCTGCTCGTGAAACACCGGCTTCGTCCAGCCCGTGGCTCCATCGGCGCTGGTCGTGATGATCTTGCGGCTGGCCTGCGACACGCTGCGCGCGACGAGCATCACGCGACCATCGGACAGCTCGGTGATCATCGTTTCATTCGGATTGCCGAGGTCGCCTTCGTTCGGCAGGCAGAGAACGCCCGCCTTCCAGGTCTTGCCGTGATCATCGCTGTAGATCGTGGCGGCGGCAGAGGGTTTGTGATCTCCCACAGCGCCATAGGCGAGCCAGATCGGCACCACGAGGCGACCGCTCTTCATCTGAATGCCATGCCCCGGCCCGGTAGCGATGACCATCCAGTCGTAGTGCTGCCGAAACGGCTCAAACGTCGCCGTGATCTCCACGGGTGTGCTCCACGTCACGCCATCGTCCGTGCTGCGCATGGAGAAGCAGCGCGCGTAGTTGATGCAGTAAAGCATCTCGATGGCCCCGGTCTCGCGATCCACGATAGCGACGGGATTGTTCACCGTCTGCTCACGCTCGCCGCCATCCGTTTTCTTGTGCGGATTGCCCTCAATGCGCGTGCCGCTGTGCGCGATGTGCGTCGGCTCCTGCCACGTCTTTCCGCCATCGGTCGAGCGGCGCAGATGAACCTCGATCTCGCCCCAGTCCGCGCTGCTATTCCGCCTCGCCTCGCTGTAGGCCACCACCGTGCCCTTCGCCGTGACCACGATGCCCGGAATACGATACCGCGCGATGCCGTTCATGCCGGGCGGGAACACAGCGGTTTTTTCCAGAAGTGGTTCGGCGGCGTGTAGTTCACCGAGGCAGAAAGCGAGCAAGAGGAAGAGCCTTTTCATGATTGGGTATGGATAATTTTTCATCGTAGATTCGAATGGCAATCGAATGGGTGGGGAGGTTTGGCTTCGATTGCCAATCGAAGCTATAACTTGCCCCATAGACGCAACAAGGCCTGGCCACGTGATTCGTTGGTAGCGGGAGATTCTTGAGTTTCGGCGATGCGAACCGCCACAGCCCGCTTTTGCGGATCATCGTAGTTTTTCGCCCAAATAGTCGCCACGGCTTTGGTGAGCGGCTCGTCGAGTTTGGCGTCGTAACTCGCAAAGAAGCCCTTCGTGCCGAAATACTGCGCGGCGGGGATGCGCGGATCATCAGCGGTGACATCGACATCGTTGAAGAAGCTGATCATCACGCGACTGGTGGCGAGTTTGCGGATCAAGGCATCGGGATCGAGCTTTCCGGGAGTGGTTTTGCCTTTCACAGCCAGCGCGGCGGCGTGGCCGGCGCTTTCGCCGAGTTGCATCCACACGGGTTCGAGGCGGATGCTGCCCCAGCCGACGTGCGAGGCGCTGATGGCGACGGGGACGAGGAGGTTATCGATCTCGTTCGCGAGGATGCTGCGATACGGCACCTGCGCGGGACGGGACTCTTCGCCGAGGAAGAGGATGCCGTCGGTGTTGCCACCGGGAGCTTTGCGCGGCAGGCAGGCGACGGAATCGACGGGCCAGTCGGTCATGGCAATGCTGTCGGCGTGGATCGGTGTGCGGGCGATGCTTTCGGCGATGACGTTGTCCTGCTCTTTGAAGACATAGCGACCGACGAGCCGCCGCGCCTCGCGGACATAGATCTCATACGGCGCGTGGTTGTTGTCGGGGAACTCATCGGCGGCGAGGCCGTAGTTCTCGAACTGCTTGCGCTCCTTCTCCGGTGCTGCGGGATCATTTTGCACCCACCAAAGGCGCATGAGCATGCCTTCGAGGTAGCGCTTGGAAATGGCCTCGCGCGTGGGCCAGTCGGCACCGGGATATTCATTCTGCGGGCCGATGAGGCGTCCACCGTTCCACGCGACCTTCTTGTTCGGCAGATTCGGCACGAAACCTCCGCCTCCTGCGGCTTTGGCGATGGCGACATCGTAATTCGCGGGCTTCGTGACCATGATCTTGTTCGCCGGATCACGCGTGAGCACGAGGCGGTAGTTGTAGGCCATCACAGAGCCGTCCGCCTCGCCGCTTTGCGGACCTTCAACGATCTCAGCGGTCGCGTGGCTGTTGTAGCGGATGTTCAGCGTGCCTTCGTCGGCGGCTTTGGGGAAGCCACGCTGGCCGGGTTCCTTGTGGCGTTCCTGGGTGTAGATGACGCCCGCGTGTTTCTCGCCGTATTGGGTGCGTGCCTCGCGGCCGATTTGCGTCTTCACACCAGCCGCGGCCATGAGATCGCCTTCATACATACCATCGGCGAAAACTTTGCCGCTTACGGTCACAGTGCTATCACCGTGCATCGGTTTGAGCGTGACGTTTTTGATCAAAGCGCCATCGCGCTCCGCTTTCGTGACGATGTGCCCGAGCAATACGGTCAACGTCTTCTCCTTTTCGACCATCTGATTGAAAAGCATCTCCGCGATGCGCGGCTCGATCTTCGGTCTGTCGATGTGCGCACGGCTCGTCTTGCTCGGCATCGAGAGAATGTGCTGGGACGATTCTTCGCCATAAGTCTTCGCGTAATATTGCGCCGCGCCGGTGATCATCTCGCCATAGATCGGCGAGCGCAGTCCATCATACGGTGCCTCCCAGCCGCCTGCGCCGCTGGTGGAGAAACCGCCGAGGTGCTGCGTGTGATTCACCAACAGAACGCTCAAGCCTTCTCGCGCGGCACGCACCGCACACGCGATGCCGCCCGGGGTGCCGCCGATGACGACCATGTCATACGACTTGCCATTGACCTCCTGCGGCTTCGCGGCGCTCTTCAAAAGCATCGGCGGCGGGATTTTCACCGGCACAGGGGCGGCACTCGTCTTGATGGGAAAACCAGCGTCAGCGCGTGTGTTGCGCTCGGCGATGGCCTCGGCCTCCGGCACGAGTTGCAGGCCATCGACGACGACATAGCCGTCCGCGCCCACGTTTGAGATTTCGATGCTGCCCGATTTGCCCTTCGTGAAGGCAAACACGCCGAGTGAACGCGGAATGCCATCTTCCAAACAGGCTACGCGCTGATTTTGCGTGACCACCTTTTCGCCATCAGCACTGCGGATGGTGATCTGCGCTTTTTGCGCGCGATTCGAGGCATGAATGTAAAGAAGCCGCACCTCGTAGTTGCCATCCGCCGGAATCTCAGGCGTGAACTTCGCCACCGCGTCCGACTTCTTCGCGCGATCATCGTGACGATACGATGCGCCGACGAGCGGCGGCAGTTTGTCAGCCATCTTCCACGCGCCGGTGAACTCCGCCTCGTCGTCATCGAGCACGATGCCCGCCGTTTTGCGTTCAGCAGTCGCGTTGGTCACTTTTTCCGCCTTGTCCGTTTCCACGAGCGTGAAGCGCGTGCTCACGACCGAGTTCTGTTCCGCGCCGGGGCGATACTTGATGTAGGTCGTCGCGACGATGGTGCCGTCCGGCAGCAATTCGAGACCGGGATAGCCGCAATCGCTGCCTTTGTGGCTGTGCAGCAGCTTGATTTTGTATTCGCCGTCCTTGCCGCTGACGATGTCCTCGTAGCGCCCGACCCACGCGACAAAATTCGCACGCGCCGGGCTGTCTTTGCCCATGTCTCGGAAGGCGATGACGAGCCTGCCGTCCGGCAGATAGACGTGCTTGTGCCGGTCGCCATGCAGGCCCGGCGGCAGCGCCTTCACCTCTGACCACGTCTTGCCCTCGTCATCGCTCGTGATGAAGTGCGCGGGCTGGCTGCGGATGTTTTCGCGGATGAGGCAGAGCAACTGTTTCCCATCCGGCGAGCGCACCA
Source organism: Akkermansia muciniphila (assembly GCA_945882215.1). GTDB lineage: Bacteria > Verrucomicrobiota > Verrucomicrobiia > Verrucomicrobiales > Verrucomicrobiaceae > Prosthecobacter. Next base: position 6,248 of record CAMCWM010000153.1, read on the forward strand.
CCTCCGGCTCGCATGGCTTCAAATCGCCAAGATCGACAAGCACGCGCCACGGACTCCACGTCAGTCCGCCATCGGTCGATTCGCTCTGCGTGACGATGTTCGACTTCGTGTCCTTCGTCTCGCCAGGACGGCGTATGTTGGATAGTCCGATGAGCTTCTTCCCGCCCTCCACCGGGATGATGGTGCAGAAGGGCATCACGCACACGAGACCGTTGCTTTGCATCGGCGACCACGTTTTGCCTTCATCGGTGGAGACGGACTGCTGCATCGTGCCATCCGGCCCTTGCCCGGCATAAACGATAAGCCGCGCCACGCCCTGCGGATCGGTGAGGCGGTAGATCGCCGGGCAGTTTTTCACCTTCCACCAGTTCTCCGGCACCGGCAGTTCCTCGCTCCACGCTTTGCCACCATCATCGCTGTGCTTCAGCGGCCCCGCTGTGCCGCCATGACCATGTGTCCAAACGCAGAACATCGTTTTGCCATCCGGCATCAACAGCGTCGTCGGATGGCATTGATAGACCTTCTCCGTGCCTTGCGCGATGATGACGTGGCGTGCGGCGTCTTGAGACAAATCGACGACGGGGATGGATGCGGCCTGAAGAAAACCACCGAGGGCACAGAGCAACACGGAGACTGAGAAAAGAACGCGATTCATGAGATTGAGAGTGGGTGGAGCTTTGGTTCTACTGGGGCGGCCAGGTGAGGACTTGCTTGTGCTTGATCAAAACAGCCTTGAGAGCCTCGTAGTTCACGTCTTGAGCGGCTTGATGGGCATCCATAGCGATCACTGCGGCTGCGGCGGCGCTTTGACTGGAACACATGAAGACCGGCTCCATGCGGATGCTGGCAAAGGCGACGTGGCTGCTGCTGAGGGCAAAGGTGACGAACAAATTTTCACACTCGCTCCGCTTTGGCACGATGGCGTCGTAGCCCACGGCATACGGCGGCGCACCATCGCGACCGGTGGCGACCTTGCCTTCGCGAGCGACCACGCCGTCCTTCACGATGCGGCGGATTTCATGCACGTCGGTGCCATAACTGCCGAGCCCGACGGACTTCGACACCGCCTGACGACCAAAGGTGTGATTTTCAGTCATCACCAGGTCGCTGACCATGCGCCGCGCCTCGCGTACATAGATTTGATGCGGCCAGCCGCCGTTGTCGGTGAACTCGTCCTTTGGCAAACCGAAGCGCTGCATGTCTTTGCGTACCTTCTCCGGTACGCGTGGATCAGTCGCGAGGAAGTGCAGCAGGCCGCGATGGTAGTCCTCGTGCTCCTTCGCGATCTTTTCACGCTCGGCATGGCTCGCCTCCGGCCAGGCGTGCGATGCGCCGGGCAGATTGCCGCCAAAGGTGGCCGTATTAAAATCCCACTTGTCATTCGGCAGCGGATCGTGCTTCGAGAACCAGCGCAGGTCCATGTCATCGCCGATGGCGAGGCAGGCTTCGATGAAGCGCGCGACGATCTCGTAGCGCTTCGGATCGTAATCCGACGACGGCGTGATTGGGATCATGTTTGCCGGATTTGTGGTGAGGCAAAGGCGGAAGCAGTAGGCCTGCACACCCGGCGCTGGGTCGCCCTGCTTGCCGGGATCGCCTTCGTTGATGAGCGGCAGCAGTCCACTTTTCGGATCGCCCTTCACCACATACGGATCGAGCGGGAAATCACGATCCCACACGCCCTGACCGCCCGGCACGCGGCCATGCGGCCCAGGTTTGAGATGGTTTGTGCGCGGGATGTATTTCTCCGTGTAATGAATGCCGTTGAGCGGCTCGCCATACTTCGCATTGCCTTCGCGCATCAGTGTGTAACTCACGCCAGCCTTCGCCATGAGATCGCCCTCGTAACTGGTGTCGATGAAGACCTTCGCACGGAAGATGTCGCCATTTTCCATGACGAGTTCGGTGATGCGCGCGCCGTCCTTCTTCACCGAGGCCAGCCGCGTGCCGAAATGCACCTTCACGCCCGCCTCCTTCGCCATGTCGGTGAAGACCTGCTCCGCCTTGTGCGGCTCGATGGCATACGCACCGCCCGTGGCCGGACCACCTCCGCCATCGCCTTTGAAAGCCTTGTCCCAGGCCAACGTCACACCCACCGTCGCCGCCAGCTTCGTGAAATACTCCCGCGCGATGCCGCCGACCGAACGCGGGTCGCCAATGTCCACCGCGCTGAGTCCACCGCTGGTCATGCCGCCGAGATGGTTGCCCGGCTCCGCAATGACGATCAACTTCCCCATCCGTGCGCCCTGCACGGCCGCCGCCACACCGCCGCTGGTGCCGCCATAGACGCAGAGATCGGATTCGATGACTTCAGCCGCGCATGTGGAGGAAAGGAAGGCCAGGGCGAGCAGGAATGATTTCATAAGGTTGGATTGAACCAGACGAACCAACCCCGCCCGCCTTGCTGGTCAAGAAGCCTGACCAGTGCCGGATCGAAAGTTCAGCGCCACTCTTTTCACCTGACATTCCGGGCAATGTTCACTCATGAGAGACGTTGAATCAGGCCCGATGAAATGCCTGTTCTTGCTCCTGCCACTCCTCTGCCTCACCACACACGCCGCCGACTGGCCGATGTGGCGTTTTGATGCGGGGCGCACGGCTGCTTCCGATGAAAAACTTCCCGCGAAGCTCCAACTCGAATGGGAGCGCGTGTATTCGCCACGCGAGCAGGTGTGGGATGATCCGCTGAACCACGATCTGATGCCCTACGACCGCGTGTTCGAGCCGGTGGTGCTCGGCAACAAGATGTTCATCGGCTTCAATGATCGCGACAAGGTCGTGGCGCTCGATTTGAGCACGGGTGAGGAAGCTTGGTCTTTTTTCACCGGCGGGCCGGTGCGGCTGCCACCGGTGTGCTGGCAGGGTAAAGTTTACTTCACCAGCGACGATGGGCATCTCTACTGCGTGAACGCTGAGGACGGCAAGCAAGTGTGGTCATTTAGTGGTGCGCCATCGGCGCGAAAGGCGCTGGGGAATCGCCGCCTCACCTCCGCGTGGCCTGCGCGCGGCGGACCGGTGATCCGTGATGGCCGCGTGTTTTTCGCGGCGAGCATCTGGCCGTTCATGGGCACGTTTCTTTATGCGCTCGACGCGGAGACAGGCAAAATCGTGTGGGTGAACGACGGCACTGGCGCGGATTTCATCAAGCAGCCGCACAGCGCGTCGTCTTTCGCCGGTGTAGCTCCGCAAGGGGCCATGGTGGCGACGCAAGACACGTTGCTCGTGCCGGGCGGACGCTCCGTGCCTGCGGGTTTCGATCTCGCGACGGGTGCCATGAAATACTTCCATCTCAATGACGGTGGCAATGGCGGCTCCTTTGTGGCCTCGGGCGACAAGTATTTTTACGTCCACACCCGCGAACGCGGCGTGCGTGTCTATGATCTGAAAACAGGTGTCGCTGGCAAGTCGGTGATGAACGAGCCGGTCATCGACGGCAGTCGCCTTTTCGACTCGGATGCGAGCAAAGTGCGTGAACTCGGCACCAGCGACAAAGTAGTGTGGGAAGTAGAGGCCGATGGCTCCGGCGATCTCATCAAGGCGGGTGAGCATCTCTACGCCGCAGGCAAAAGCAGCCTCAGCGCCATCGCATTGAACGACAAACCCAACGTGACCTGGACTCTGCCCGTGAAGGGTGAGGTGCGTCGCTTGCTCGCTGCGAATGGCAAGCTCATCGCTGTGACGCTGGATGGTCGCATTCAGGTGTATGGCGGCGGCAAGAACCTCGGAAGCCTCGTGCCGAAGCCGCAAAAGCTTGCTGCAAATGCTGTGCCGCTCGCACAGGCATTATTGGAGAGGGTGGGAGACAAAGGCGGCCATGCGTTGATCTTCGGCACGGAGGATCGCGCCTTGATGGATGCACTGCTCGCCGGATCGCAGATGCAGATCACCGTGGTGGAGCCAGATGTCGAGAAGGTGGACGATCTGCGCCGTAGCTACGACTCGCTCGGCCTTTACGGCACTCGCATCACCTTCCACGCGGGCGACGCACTCTCGTTTCAGGCACAACCTCACTTTGCGCATCTCGTCATCACGCCGAATGCGCATCTCTCCGCCGCTTACGCCTCCGTGCGGCCTTATGGCGGTGTGATGCTCTGCCGTGGCGCGGTTGATGTCAGCAAACTCGAAAACGCCAAAGCGGAGAAGCTCGGTGAACATCAACTCATCACTCGCGAAGGTGCTCTCCCAGGCGCGGCGGACTGGACGCATCAATACGGCGACATCGGCAACACCGTGAAGTCCGACGACAACCGCGTGCGTGCGCCGCTCGGCGTGCTGTGGTTCGGCGGCAGTTCGAACATGGACGTGCTTCCGCGTCACGGTCACGGACCGCCTGAGCAGGTGGTGGGCGGACGCCTTTTCATCCAGGGCATGCACAGCGTCAGCGCGCGCGATGTCTATACCGGCCGCGTCATCTGGAAGCACGACTTCAAAGACCTCGGCACCTTTGGCATCTACTACAACGAAACCTATGCCGACACGCCGCTGAGCACGGCGTATAACCAAAAGCACATTCCCGGCGCGAACGGTCGCGGCACGAACTACATCGCCACCGAGGACGCTGTTTATGTGGCGCTGAAAGGCGAGTGCCAGATGCTCGACTCACGCACTGGTGAGCTGAAAAAGACGATCAAACTGCGTGAGGATGCCAAAGATCCCGCGCAGTGGGCCTTCATCGGTGTGCTGGATGATCTCCTCATCGGTGGCGATGACTTCGCGCACTTCAGCCTTCAGTTTGGCACGGTGAAAAGTCGCGCGAGCGCCCCTATCGAGGATCTCTCCGCCAGCGGAGGTCTCGCCGTGTTTGACCGGCACAGCGGCAAGCTGCTTTGGCGCATGAAGGCGCATCACAGCTTCCTGCACAACGGCATCGTCGCCGGCAACGGCCGCATCTACTGCATCGACAAACTCACCGCTCATGCCGAGAACCTGCTGGAGCGGCGCGGCGCTGATCTGCCGAAGGATTACCGCGTCATCGCCCTTGATGCGCGCACGGGAAAAGTGCTGTGGGAGCAGGAGACGGACATCTTTGGCACCTGGCTCGGTTACTCCAAGGCGCATGATGTATTGCTGCAAGCCGGGGCCAAGGCGAGTGATCGCATCTCATCGGAAGTCGGCGACGGCATGATCGCCTACCAGGGCAAAACAGGTCGTGTGCGCTGGCAGGATCTCAAACGCGCCTACACCGGCCCCTGCATCCTGCACAACGAACTCATCCTCACCGGCGCGAACTCCTACAGCAGCTCCGGCGGCGCTTTCAGCCTGCTCACCGGCGAGCCACACCTCGTGAAAAATCCGCTCACCGAAAAAATGGAACCGTGGCGGCTCAACCGCACCTATGGCTGCAACACCATCATCGCCAGCGAGCACCTGCTCACCTATCGCAGCGGCGCAGCGGGCTTTTATGATCTCGACAGCATGAGCGGCACCTCGAACCTCGGCGGTTTCAAATCCGGCTGCACCTCGAACCTCGTTGTGGCCAATGGCGTGCTCAACGCACCCGACTACACACGCACCTGCTCCTGCGCGTATCAGAACCAGACCTCACTCGCGCTCATTCACATGCCCGAGATGGAAATGTGGAGCTACAGCCAGTTCGGCCTCGATGGTCAGCAGGGCGACCGCATTCTACGAGCCGGCATCAACTTCGGCGCACCCGGCAATCGCCGTGCCCCCGATGGCACACTCTGGCTGGAACATCCGCACGTCGGCGACGGCAACGCACCGCAGTTCGGCGTCGAAGGCATCGGCAAAAACGTGACGTGGTTCCGTCGTCACAGCTCGCAAATCAATGATGCTGGCAAAAGCCCGCCATGGATCGCCGCCTCCGGCTTCATTGGCGAAGGCGAGATCATCATCACGCCATCGCTCCGCCGACCACTGCTCGTGAAGCCTGTCAAAAAATCCGACGACGATGACGACAAGCCCGGCAGCAAAAAGAAAACCGATGCCAAGGCCCTGCCCGCCCCGCCGCCCGTGCAGGAGCCGCTGCTCAAGCTCGACTATCCACCGCTTCCGCACACCGTCCGCCTGCACTTCAGCGATCCAGACAACCTCCCTCCCGGCGGCCGCATCTTCAACGTCATGCTGCAAGGCAAGACCGTGCTGGAGAACTTCGACCCCGCCAAAGAAGGCGGCAGCGTCGTGCGCGAGTTCAAAAACATCTCCATCGGCGCTGATCTGCACATCAAGCTCCAATCCGCCGCAGGTTCCAAATCGAAGCCCGTGCTGTGCGGCGTGGAGTTTGCTGCGCAGCAGGAGGCACCCTGATCATGCCTTCGGATCCGTCGCCAGATCGACGAACACGACAGAGACCGACTCTCCGGTTTTCTGAGTGACCTCGAGGCTGTTCTTGCCTTCACGCAGCAGTCTGGCTGGGACAATCCATGCGCGGTGTTCATCCGGTTTCGCGATCATGGATGGATAAGGCACCGCAAATGGTTCGGAGACATCATCGGTGGCGGAGATGGCTTCACTATTGAACGTGGCCGACCATTCGGAGCCTGCGAGGCTTTTGTCGGCTTGAATGCGGATGCGTGCATCGCCTCGCGGAGCGGCTAGGTCGAAGTTGAACTTCGCTGGCTTGCTCAGTTCGATTTTGCGCGGCACGGGCAGAGGTTTGGCACCGGGGGAGCGCCAACCGCTCGCGATGAACCAGTGCTGAGGTTCTTTGGCGAGTGCTTGAGGCTCTCGCAGTGCCTTCAGCGCTTCAAACGGCGGCTCGCCGAACTGGCCGCGTCCCTCGCCCTGACCGTGCTGGCGGTAATAGGCGAAATTGAACAGGCTGATGCCATCCGCACCGCGGACATACGCGAGATGCGCCGAGGTATGCAGGTGCTCGCGAGTGGCACGGCGAAAGGGAAACACGTCGTAGCCGGCCTGCACTTTATCGCCTTTCCAAATCGTGTGGCAGAGTTCGAAGTAGAGCGTCGCACCAGTGGTCAGCTTCCGAATCGAGGCGAGATCGTGCTGCTGGGTCGTGAAATAGTGCGAGGAGGCGTTCACCATGTCGAGACCGGCGGCGACGAGCGTTTTTAAGTCGAAGCCGAGTTCGTCCAAAGCGGGCAAATAACACGGCACGCGGGCGCAGAGCCATTTTTTGGGTCCGAGAAGCTTTCGCACGTCTTGGACGAAGTTCGTCATGATGGCCCGACGTTGCTCCAGCGGCGTTTCGGGGCGGAAGTAGCTGTAGAAGCGCAGGAAATCGAGTTCGAGGCCGTCGAGGTCATAGTTTTCG
>CAMCWM010000154.1 GCA_945882215.1 Akkermansia muciniphila
GACCCCACCATGAAAACGAAACTCACCCTCCTCGCGGCTGTCATCCTTGCAGGCATCGGCACCAGTGTCGCCCTCGACACAACCACACCAGCGGCTGACAAACCTGCCGGTATGAGCTGCTGCGCCAAGATGCCGAAGGCTCCTGCACCCGCCGCTGACAAAGACGCACCTGCCACCACCGGCATGGGCTGCCACTTGGACGCGCCAGCGGCCAAGGACACTGCCCAGGTGAAAGCCAAGGGCTGCTGCAAGTAATGGCTCCACGAGCCCGCAACCCGCCAGCATCGGATGATCTGGCGGGTTGTGTTTCACCCGTCATCCGCCAAGCTTCCCCTGCCATGAATGACGACGAACTCCATGATCTGATCCGGCAGACGCACCCGCAGCCGGAGTTTCCCTCCTCGTTCCAGCGTGAGATCTGGGCGCGCATCGCCGTCGCTGAACAGCAATCGTGGTCTGCCCGGTGGCGGCAATGGAGCGAGTCGCTGTTCCGCTGGGTGGCACAACCCGCGCCTGCGATGGCGGTGGTGACAGCAATGTTGCTCCTGGGATCAGGACTCGGACGGCTGATTACGCCTGACAACGATCACGCCGCTCTGCGCACCGCTTATGTGGCCTCCATCAACCCCGTTGTCGCAGCGCGTTTCACGACTCAACCATGAAGCGCGGCCTTTGGATCATCCTCGTGGCCATGCTGGCGGCCATCGCAGGTTTCATCATCACGCAACGGTCATGCTGTGATGTCGTGACGGCATACACGGCCCCTCATGACGGCAGTTCGCGACTGCCTGAACTCGAATGGATGCGCCATGAGTTCAAACTGACCGATGCGCAGTTTGCCAAAGTCGCTGAGCTGCACCTGGCCTACCGACCGACGTGTGAAGACCTTTGCGCGAAGGTGATGACGTCTCAGGAGAAAGTGAAAAAGCTCGTCACGGGTGGCACACAGGTCTCGCCTGAACTCAAAGCGGCGCTGCAAGAGCAGGCGGCTCTGCATGTGGAGTGCCAGACGGCCCTGCTTACGCATCTTTACCAGACAGCGGCCTGCCTCTCGCCCGAGCAGGCACGCAGCTATCTCGATGCCATGCTGCCGCAGGTCATCGACATGAAGATGGAGCCTGCCACCACGCACAGCGGCCACTGATCCCTTCCGCCGCATGGACCTCACCCACGATGCTGATGTAGTGCTCATGCAGCGACTCGCTGGCGGTGAGGATCTGGCCTTGAACGAGCTCATGGCCCGCTGGCGAGAGCGCGTCGCCGCGTTTCTCCTGCGCATGGTGGGCGATCACGCCACAGCCATGGATCTCACGCAGGAGACCTTTGTGCGCCTCTACACCAGCCGCCACAGCTACAAGCCCGTGGCCGCCTTCTCGACCTACCTGTTTCACATCGCGGCGAATCTCGCCCGCAGTCACGCCCGCTGGAAAGGCCGCCACCCCACCGTGCCGATGGAGGACGAGCAGGGCGAACTCGTTCACGAGCCGATTGATCCGCAGCTCTCCCCCGATGCTGCGGCGGCCCTGCATGAAAAGACCACACTGGTGAACCAGGCCATCGCCGCATTGCCCGCCGATCTGCGCGAGGCGCTGCTGCTCTTCACCGTTGAAGACATGAGCCATGCCGACATCGCCGCCACGCTCGGTTGTTCGGCCAAAGCCGTCGAAGTGCGCATTTATCGCGCCCGGCAGATGCTCAAGGATGCCTTGAAAAGCCACGGGGATTGAGCGCGGCTTGTGCGGGTGTGTGCGGATCTTGTCAGGGCAGAGGGATTCAGGCTCACACGGAGTTGATGCACATGAAGGCAGTCAAACCATCTGCCAAAACACCAAACACAAACACAACCATGAAAACGAAACTCATCCGCACCGCCCTCCTCGGCCTCGCCGCCCTCGGCACACTGGCCCTTGTCTCCTGCCAGGCACCGGCTCACACGCCCACCAGCGCCGTGAGCTGCAACAAATGCGGCACCGTCTATTTCAAAGCCCCTTCCACCTCGTCGGGTTCCGGTGGCAAGGGCTTTGTGAGCCTGAAGCCTGCCAGCCGCATGGACTGCGCGGATTGTGAGAACAAGGTCGTCGCCTGGATGAAAACCGGCAGTCTGACCCAGCACACCTGCAAAACCTGCGGTGGGACTCTCAATCACTGCACCAGTCACTAATCACAGGATTTGAGACAGGCCGTCGGCGGTTCCCACCGCTGACGGCCTTTTTGTTTCACAGGTTCAAAAAAGTCCGAGGGGTTGGCGCTGTGGCGGAGTTGCACCTGATGACCGGCTGAAATCACCGGTCACTCAACTCAAACCAACACCCCCTATGAAAACGACCCTCGCCCTCCTCTCCAGCCTCCTCCTCGGTGCCAGCCTCGCCTTGGCGGCTCCTGCGGCCTACCCGCTGAAAACCTGCCTCGTTAGCGACAACGAACTCGGCAGCATGGGCAAGGTCGTCACCAAGGTTTACCAGGAGCAGGAGATCAAACTCTGCTGCAAGCCCTGCATCAAAAAGTTCGACGCCAACCCGGCCAAGTATCTCGGCAAGCTGAAAAAGTAGCTGCCTCGGCTTGCCATGATGCCTCTCTGGCCGCGCTGGAGCCTCCGGCCCGGCGGGAGGTGCCGCCATGCGGAGGGGATGCCCTCGCCTCCGGCCGAGGGACGCTCCCGGCTCAAATGGATCATAGTGCATACATCCACTTCCCTCCTGCGCTGCGATTCATCAGTGGTCCCAGAAGCGAATGTCTTCCATTTCTACGCGAAGCACGACGAAAGGATCATCAGGCGCGAAGTTACAAAACTTCGCGCCTCTTTTTTGGGTGCCACAACCCCGGTTGACGCTGCTTCCTGATGGCAACCCGCGATGCTTTGTCCCGCTGGCTGGAAGGGTGAAATGACCTCATGAGTGATATGAACGCAGATGATCGACCGCCCGCTCACCTTTCAGGGCGTCTTCATGCCTGCCTTTGGCTTCCGCAATGGTTCGGGGATAAAATGAGCCAGCATGCCGCTGCGGATGATCCCAGGTCATTCGGCCTGCCTCCGATGGGAAACCCGGCTGCTTGTGTTCTTCGCGGTTTGGTTTGTCAATTTTTGCACCCTGCCCCCTGGCCCTGTTTTCCCTGATCCCGCCTTCCCCATGAAGCGCAGCACCATTCACCGCGTATTCGTACGGGCCGACAATACACGCCACTTACGGTGGGGCTACACCCCATGGCGCTGATACCCTCGAGCCAAGCATCATGGGCGTTGGCTACAAAGCCACACAACGAAACACCCAATAATACATCCATGAACATGCTCACCCGCTCGACAATGGCACTCACGATGGCCCTGGCCGTCTTTGCCCCCATGACCACCCAAGCGGCCGAAACCTCGGCCGCGAAAGAACACGCCACCGGCCACAACGCCCTCCAAGCCTGCATCACCGCCTGCGAAACCTGCGTGACTGGCTGTCTCAATGAAGAGGACATCAAAGCCATGGTGCCGTGCATCAAGCTGTGCCGCGACTGCGCGGACATTTGCGCGCTGACGGCGCAATTCACGGCCCGCGACTCCGCCCATGCAGGCAAGCTCGCAGCCCTCTGCGCGGCGATCTGTGACGCCTGCGGCGAAGAATGCGCCAAGCACAAAATGGCGCATTGCCAGGAATGTGCGGAAGCCTGCAAAAAGTGCGCTGAAGAGTGCCGCAAAATGGCCAAGTAACCGTTCCTCCCTCCACGTCCGGCATGACTGCCGGACGTGGCATGAGGCCTGCCGAAGTAAGACCGCCCTCACGGGCAGTCGCAGTCCAGACAGCCATGCGTGGCGCAGGTGCGGCAGACGCGCTCCACCTGCTCGCGCAATTTGCGGCGGGCACGCAACAGGCGGACGTTCAGCGTGTTCACGCGTTGATTCGTCGCGTTCGCGATCTCGGTGGCGGATTCGCCGCCGAGGTCGATGCGGCGGAGCAGTTCGGCATCGGCCTCCGGCAGCGCGGGGAGGAGCTTCATCACACACTGGCAGAGTGTTTTTTCGTCTTCAGGCTCCAATGCCTCCGGCAGCTCATGCACGAGCTTTTCCAAGGCCTGATCCCGCGTGGTCTTACGACGATGCGCGTCGATGATGGCATGGCGCAGCACGCGATAGAACCAGGTGACGACGCCTTCGGCATCCTCGGGCACGTTGTCGGCCTTCAGCGCCTTCATGAGGCATTCCTGCACGAGATCAGCGGCGAGTTCAGGATCACCGGTGCGGGAACGGGCGAAGCCGATGAAGGCATCCAGATGCTGGAGGAGTCGAGAGGTGGACATGGGGCGGGGAGTTGAATCCAAGATACGCACAGACACGCGGCAAACCAGCGCGTAACAAGTTCACACCTCGTGCGTGGGCACAGGATGAAGGGCCAATCAGGCTCCACCTCAAATCATCACCCATTCACTCCATGAAGACGCCTTCTCACTCTCAGGAACCTCAAGCTCCGGCCTCCTGCTGCCACGCGGCCCCTCAACCCGCCAAGCCAAGCTGCTGTCAGCACGATCATCACGCGCATGATGAAGCCGTGAAGCCGCCAACCACGGCGAAGTACTTCTGCCCGATGTGCCCCGGTGTGGAGTCGGACAAGCCGGGCTCGTGCCCGAAGTGTGGCATGGCCTTGGAGCGCAATCCGGCCTGGAAACCAGCCGCGAAGACAATCTACACCTGCCCGATGCATCCTGAGGTGCAGCAGGATCACCCGGGCACTTGTCCCAAGTGCGGCATGGCCCTTGAGCCGATAACGGCGACGGAAACTGATGATGCGGACGACGATGCCGAACTGCGCGACATGACGCGGCGTTTCAAATGGAGCGCTCTGCTGACGCTGCCGGTGTTTGTCACCGCGATGGCGCATATCGTTCCCGCGTGGAGTCATGCGGAATGGGCGAATGGCACGGCGACTCGCTGGATGCAGTTTGTGCTCGCGACGCCGGTGGTGCTGTGGGCGGGCTGGCCGTTCTTTGTGCGCGCGTGGCAGTCGTTGCTGCATCGCAGCATGAACATGTTCACGCTCATCGCGCTGGGTGTGGGATCGGCCTATGCCTTCAGCGTCGCGGCCATGTTGGCACCGGGTTGGTTTCCGGAATCATTGGGTGACGCGCACGGCAGCGTTCCGCTTTACTTTGAAGCGGCGGCGGTGATCATCGTGCTGGTGCTGCTCGGGCAGGTGCTGGAACTGCGGGCACGGGCACGCACCGGCAGCGCGATCCAGGAACTGCTCGGGCTTCAGCCGAAAACAGCGCGGCTCGTCACACCTGAGGGCGATGTGGATGTGGCGCTCGATGCCGTGCAGGTCGGACAACGTCTGCGTGTGCGTCCTGGCGAAAAGATTCCTGTCGATGGTGTGGTGATTGAGGGCAGCAGCCATGTGGATGAGTCCATGCTCACGGGCGAGCCCGATCCCATGGAGAAATCCGCCGGAGCCCAAGTGACTGGCGGCACTCTCAATCAACATGGCAGTCTCACGGTGCAGGCCGAGCGCGTGGGCGCGGACACGATGCTGGCGCAGATCGTCCAGCTCGTCGGGCAGGCGCAGCGCAGCCGTGCGCCGATCCAGGCGCTGGCAGACAAAGTCGCGGCGTGGTTTGTGCCAGCGGTGCTGGTCGCTGCGGCGGTGACCTTTGGGCTGTGGTTGTGGCTCGGACCGGAGCCTTCGCTGGCGTATGCCATCGCCAATGCGGTCGCTGTTTTGATCATCGCCTGCCCCTGCGCGCTGGGTCTTGCCACGCCGATGAGCGTGATGGTCGGCATCGGTCGCGGAGCGAAGATGGGTGTGCTGATCCGTCAGGCGGAGGCCATCGAGAAACTGGCGGCACTGAACACACTCGCGGTGGACAAGACCGGCACGCTCACGCTCGGCAAACCGGAGGTGACGGAGGTTCTGCTTTCACCACAGAGCCATCTCAGCATCGACGACGCGCTTCGTTTTGCCGCAGCTTTGGAGCGTCATAGCGAGCATCCGCTGGCCTATGCTGTGATCCAGGCAGCGGAGAAAAAGAAGTTCCCGCTGCCCGATGTGCCTGACTTTCAGGCCACGCCCGCGGCAGGTGTCAGCGGCAAGGTGGATGGCAAAGCCGTGATAGTCGGCAAAGCAGATTTCCTGCGCGAGCAAGGCATCGAAAACATAGCGGCACTTGAAGCGCTCGCGACACCACATCAAAGCGAAGGCAAGTCGGCCATCTTCCTTGCGGTGGATCGTCAGGCGGTGGCTGTTATCGTCGTGAGTGATCCAATCAAGACGACCACGCCGGAAGCGCTCGCTCAACTTCGTGCGCTTGGCATCTCCGTCGTCATGCTCACCGGCGACAACGAACGCACAGCCAAGCGCATCGCGAGCACGCTGGGCATCGAGCGCTTCCACGCGGGCGTCACCCCGCAGGAGAAGCATACCTTCATCACCCAGATGAAGAAGCCCGGAGTTGTCGTCGGCATGGCGGGTGATGGTATCAATGACGCGCCAGCTTTGGCCGAAGCTGATGTTGGCATCGCCATGGGCACCGGCACGGACATCGCGATGGAGACCGCACCTGTCACACTCGTGCGCGGTGATCTGCGCGGCATCGTTCACGCCATCCAGCTTGGCCGCGCGATGATGCGGAACATCCGGCAGAACCTGCTCTTCGCCTTCCTCTACAATGCGCTCGGTATACCCATCGCGGCTGGTGTGCTGTATCCATGGCTCGGCGTGCTGCTTAGTCCCATGATCGCGGGTGCGGCGATGAGTCTGAGTTCCGTGTCCGTCATCGCGAACGCGCTGCGGCTAAGAAGCATGAAGCTCTGAAAGGCCTAACTGACATCTGCGCCTGAATGGTGGTTGACCTTGGTCGTCTGCGTGTGAAAACACAGAAACACATGGCTTCACTCTTTGACGAACTCATCCTTCACCTCGACCTCACGCCGCATGACGGCGCCTGGAACATGGCGGCGGATCAGGCGTGGCTGGAGCAGAGTCAGGTGCCGGTGCTGCGGATCTATCGCTGGGATCAGCCGACGGTGACGATTGGGTATGCGCAGAATCTGTCCAAACTCGCCGAGGCATTGCCGCGCTGGCCAGTGGTGCGGCGCTGGACGGGCGGAGGCGTGGTGCTGCATGACAATGACTTTACCTATTCTGTGATCGTGCCGGGCTGCCATCCATGGTCGCAAACGAACCCGCTGGACAGTTATCGGCTGATTCATGAATCGCTGGCGACAGCACTGGCTGATGGCAGCAGACTCGCCGGGCCGGAGGATTTGATCGAGGCGCCGTTTTGCTTTGTGGCACCAGCTTTGCACGATGTGGTGCGTGGGAAGGTGAAAATCGCCGGGGCAGGGCAGAGGCGTGGCAAGCTGGGCCTGCTGCATCAGGGCAGCGTGCAGCAGGTGGTGTTGAAGGACGATTTCTGGCCGTGCTGGGCGGCGCAACTGGCTGCCAACGTGCTCATGAAAACAGAAATGACTCCCGCGATGATTCAACGTGCAGCGGAACTGGTGGCGAAGCGCTATAGCCTGAGTTCCTGGCTCAATGAACGGGAGGATGCGCTGGGATGACGCGGATCTTTGTCTATGGCACGCTGAAACGTGGTCGCGAAAACCACCACTGGCTCGCCGGGCAGCGATTCATCGCTGAAGCACGCACGAAGCCGGTTTACCGGTTGTTCGACATGGGCGGCTATCCCGGCATGATTCGCGATGACAACGGCGTGGCGGTCGAAGGCGAGATTTGGGAGGTCGATGAAGGCGGTCTGGCACGGCTCGACGTGCTGGAAGACATCGAAGGCGGCGAATACGAGCGTGTGATGATCGAACTCGAAGGTGATCGCGTGGAAGGCTACCTTTATCTGCGCAGCGTCGATGGCAGGCCGGATGCGGGCGCGTGCTGGTAGCAATGTGGTCCGCACAGTACTCTATGCGGTTGTGGCAGGCTCTTGGTTGACTGCACACAGAGGAGATCCTCGCAGGGACGGCTCTGGGAAAAATTCGGAGCCTTGGAAGATGGCGGAGCGCCGCACAGAGGACTTTGCGGACTACTTTAGCCCGCGCCAAAGAAGCCGCCGAGCTTCCGGATGCGCGTGGGGTGGCGCAGTTTGCGCAGGGCCTTGGCCTCGATCTGGCGGATACGTTCGCGGGTGACCTGGAACTGCTTGCCGACTTCTTCCAGCGTGCGTCCCGCGCCGTCTGCGAGGCCGAAGCGCTGTTCCAGCACCTCACGTTCGCGCGGGTTGAGCGTGTCGAGCACGTCGCGCAGCTTGTCGCGCAGCAGGTGCATGGCGGTGAGTTCCATCGGATTGCTCGCTTCTTTGTCCTCGATGAAGTCGCCGAACTCGGTGTCGCCTTCGCTTTCGCCGACTTTGGCCTGCATCGAGACGGGCTGTTGGGAGAGGCGCAGCACCGCGTTCACGCGTTCGACTGGCAGGTGGATTTCCTCGGCAATCTCTTCCGGCGTCGGATCGCGACCAAGCTCCTGCAGCAGTTGCTTGTGCACGCGCATGAGCTTGTTGATCGTCTCGATCATATGCACCGGGATGCGGATGGTGCGGGCCTGGTCGGCGATGCTGCGGGTGATGGCCTGGCGGATCCACCAAGTGGCGTAGGTGCTGAACTTGTAGCCCCGCTGGTATTCGAACTTCTCCACCGCGCGCATGAGGCCCATGTTGCCTTCCTGGATGAGATCGAGGAAGGACAGGCCGCGGTTGGTGTATTTTTTGGCGATGGAAATGACCAGACGCAGGTTCGCCTCGATCATCTCGGTCTTCGCCTTCGTGGAATCACTGACGTGCTTCAAGGTGTCGGTGATCAGCGTGCGATAGTCCGCAGCCGTCATCCACGATTCTCGTTCAAAGCCACGTACAGACTCCTTCGCAGCCTCGCTGCGTGGATGTTCTTTGAGGTTGCGCTCCAGGCTGCCCAGATCCGTCAGCCGCTGTTGGAGCAGGGTGACGAAATCCTCGGTGATCTTGGATTTGAAGTAAAACTTTTCGCACAGGCGGAAGAACGAGGTGCGCAGGATGTCGAATGACTCCTGACAGGCGGCACGTTTGCGCGGACCAGCGGTGCAGAGGGCTTCAAATGCCTTGGTGGACTTTTCATGCGTTTCCCGGGCCTGGTTCAGCAGCGGCTTCAGTTTCTTGAAGTAGGCATCCCGTTCGTCGGCCTTACGGTCGCTGACGAGGCGGTCAAAGCGCTCCACGCCGTTGCACAAGGCCTCGGCAAACTGGAGGTAGGCGTGGCCGATAAAGCCGATGGTGTGCAGGCACTGGCGCAGGCTGAGATCGGCCTTTTCGATGCGCTTGGAGATTTGTATTTCCTGCTCACGGGTGAGAAGCGGCACCTGGCCCATCTGGCGCAGATACATGCGCACAGGATCATCAAACACATCCAGCTTGGCCGAGGCGGCATCACGTTCTGCGGCCACACGCTCACGGGCGGCGGTGTGGCGCGCCGTGACACCGTCCACATCGGCCTCGTCGGTGATCTTGATCTCCATCGCGCGCAGTCGCGTGATGAGGGCGTCCATGAGGTCGGGCGTGACGAAGCCGGCGGGCAGGGCGTCATTGATGTCATCCCAGGTCAGATGATCATGCTCGCGCGCGGTGCGGATGAGATCGCGCAGCCGGGCCTGCACGTCGGGCGAGTGAATGTCGTCGTGCGTGGTGTTCGCAAACTGGGTGATGCCTCCGGCATAGCCGTTTTTCGGCGGCCTGCCGCGGCGGCGTCTGAGAGGCTGGCCATCGGGTCCGAGCAAAACGGTGGGTTTTTCCTTCGGCGGATGAATGCGCGGCCTGCCGCGTCCGCGTTTCATCGGAACGTCATCCTTCTCGACAGCAGCAGATGCGCCTGCCTGTCCGGCTGCGGTGGAAGAATGGGATCCGTTGTGATGGTTTTTAGGGACGGCCATACATGCCTCGGTGGGGTTCCGGGAACTGCGTCAGTCAGGGGGAGAAACTATTCGGGGTGCCTTTGGTACGGTCAAGGCATTCTTTCCGTAGAGCGCTGAGTTCCACCACCTGCTGCTGGAGCCGCTCCATCTCTGCCTCTGACAGGCCCGGCTGGCGCAGTTTTGACTGTGCGCCCTGGATCAGGCTTTGCAGTCGGGCGAATTCCAGCGCGTAAAGCGACGCTTTTGCGTCTTCCAAACTGCCAGGCAGACGTGGACCAGCCTGGAGCTGGGCAAACGCCGCCTCCTGGTGCTTCTCCAGCCCGGCCATGAATGCGAGCTGCGAAGTCTCATCCGAGGGGTTGTGGCGGCTATGCACCAGCAGGGAGAGCAGCTCCGTACCCGGAACCTCACGCAGCATGTCCTCACAGTTCGATTCACGCAGCCAGTGCATCACTTCGGCGTCGTTCAAGGCCATCTGGCAGAGCAGCACGGCGGTCTTGTGCTGTGATGAGAGCAGCTTTTTCGCCTCATCCACAACGTTCACGGTGGAATCCGCCTTCTGCTGGCCGGCATTCTTTTTCTGCTCATTGGCCGCGCGTTTGACCATGGCGTTGAGCTGCTCCTCGGAGATTTCGAGCAGCTTGGCGACCTTGTTCACGGCGGTGATGCGCTGGGCCACGCCGGTGAAGATGCTGATCGCGGCAGCCACCTGTTCGGCCATGCGCACGCGTTCGACCATGCCGTCGGATTTGGCGCTGGAGCGCAGACGGCGGATTTGATACTCCAGGAAATCGGTCGCATTGCCCAGCACGGCCTGCAGCGCGTCCTTGCCCTGCTTGCGTAGCAGGGAGTCGGGATCCTCGCCCTGCGGCAGCGCGGCCACTTTCACGGTAAGTCCAATGGGAGAGAGGATGTTGAAGGCTTTCTCCGCCGCCGCATAACCGGCGTTGTCGGAGTCGTAGCAGAGCACGATCTCGTTGCAGACGCGCTTGAGCAGCTTCGCATGCAGATCGGTGAAGGCGGTGCCCTGGCCGGCGACCACGTTCTGAAATCCGGCCTCGTAGAGCATGATCATGTCGATCTGCCCTTCGCACACGATGGCCTCGCCCGCTTTTGAGATGGGGCGTTTAGAGCGGTCGAAGCCGAAGAGAACCTTGCTCTTGCTGAAGAGCGGCGTCTCAGGCGAGTTGACGTATTTCCCGCCTTTTTGCTCCGCGCTGAGGATGCGGCCGCTGAAGGCGATCACGTCGCCGTTGTCATTGCGGATCGGGAACATCAGCCGGTGCCGCCATCGGGCGTAAGAGCGGCCGACCTGGCCGTTTTCATCCTCGGTCGGTTGTACAAAGATGCCCGCCTCGATCATCACCTGCTCGGGGAGTTTTTGCTGGGCCATCCATTCCCGGTAAAAAGTGGTGCTCTGCGGCGCGTAGCCCATCTGCCAGTTCTTCGCCACCTCGGCGGTGATGCCGCGGGATTTGAGATATTCGCGGGCAGGAGCGGCCAGTTGGTGCTTCATCAGCAGTTGGTGAAACCACTCCGCCGCCTCGCGGTTCGCGCGCAGCAGCAGGCTGCGTTGCTTCGCCTCCGCCTCGGCGTTCGCATCCCATACTTCTTCCTCCACGCGGATGCCTGCCGCGTCAGCGAGTCGCTTCACAGCCTCCACGAATGACAGGCCGTCATGCTCCATCACAAAGCGGATGGCCGTGCCGCCCGCTCCGCAGCCGAAGCAGTGGTAGGTATTGCGTGAGGGGCTGACGTTGAAAGATGGCGTGCGCTCGTTGTGAAACGGGCAGAGTCCCAGATAGTTCGTGCCCGCCTTGCGCAACTTCACGGAACGCCCCACCAGCGCCACGATGTCGGTGGCGGCAATCACTTGCTGGATGGTTTCTTCCGGGATGCGGGACATGGGGGCGAAAGGTGTTGAGCGCGGCCTCTGCCGCAACCTCATCACGAAATCTTTCTTGGCCTCATGAGGACGGCTCGCTATAAAGTTCGCCACCATGCAATCCAGCCCGTCCACCTTCTCCCGTCGTCGTTTTTTGACCACCAGCGCCGCCGCGTTGGGTTTTCCCACGATCATTCCAGCCACTGCGCTCGGCAAAGGAGGGCGCCCGGCGCCTTCGGAGCGCATCACGATCGGTGCCATCGGCTGGGGGACCATCGCGGGTGACTGGACGCCTTCCTTTTTGAACAACGACAAGTGCCAGGTCATCGCCGTGGCCGATCCGATGAAGGAATACGGCCACTACGGCTACGATGGCAAGGAAACCGGCGGTCGTGAGGCGGGGAAGAAGATCATCGACGAGCACTACTCGAAATCCGCGAACAAACCGGTCAAAGCCTGCGCCAGCTATGCCGATTTCCGCGAGATGATGGAAAAAGAAGACCTCGACGCCGTGCAGGTCTCCACGCCGGACCACTGGCATGCCTACATGGCCGTCTATGCCGCCCGCAAAGGCAAGCACATCTACGGTCAGAAGCCATTGGCGCTGAACATCGCCGAAGGCCGCCTCATGAGCGATGAAGTCGCCAAAGCGGGCGTGACCTGGCAGACCGGCAGCCAGCAGCGCAGCGATCAGTACTTCCGTCTCGCCTGCGAGATGACGCAAAACGGCCGCATCGGCAAACTCAAGCGCGTGCGCGTCGGCCTTCCTGGCGGTCATTCCAACTGGAACGGCATGGCCGATCAAGTCAACGTCGCCCCCGTGCCTGCCGACTTTGATTATGAAATGTGGCTCGGCCCGGCGGAGCACATGGACTACCGCCCGGCCTTGCTGCCGCTCAACTGGCGTCACAATTTCAATTTCTCCGGTGGCATGATCACCGACTTCGGCGCGCATCACATCGACATCGCGCAGTGGGGCATGGGCACGCAGCTCACCGGCCCGGTCGAGTTGCGCAACATCAGCGGCACGTTGGACAAGGCGGCGCTCTACAACACCGCCACCGCGTTCTCCTTCGAGTGCGTGTATGAAAACGGCGTCGTCATGCACGTCGCCAGCCCGGATCACAAGCTCATGCCCGAAGTCGAGGCCGCCCTGGCCACTCCGAACGCGAAGAAGCCCTTCGACCATGTCGGCGTGATGTTTGAAGGCGACGAAGGCAAGTGGATCTACGTGAATCGCGGCAAGATCACCGCCAGCAGTCCTGAAATCCTGCGCGAGAAGACCCGCCCGGAAGAAACCCATCTCTATGAGAGCAAGGATCACTCGGACAACTTCCTCTCCTGCATCTACGACGGCAAACCAACCGCCACGCCGGTCGAAGTCTCCCATCGCAGCATCACCATCGCGCATCTTGCCAACGTCGCTCA
>CAMCWM010000155.1 GCA_945882215.1 Akkermansia muciniphila
CGAAGGCCAGGCCGTCCAAAGAAACGCCCGGATTTTGCAACTGGGCTATGTCCATAGAACGGACTTTCTGCTCAATCTCCAAATCAAGAACCAAAGCGGGCAATACTTGGGGAAAGTGGGAAGCCTGATGATGGATCTCCCCAAGGGGCAGATCGTCCATGTCATTGCCACCACGGCGGCCATGGGCGGAGCTAAAAACGCTGTCATCCAAGGAAGGGACTTGCAGTTCAATGCGGCCCACAATGGCCTCGTGATGGACCGAACCCTGGCTGAATTCGCCGGCGAACCGCAGTTGAAATGGCATGGCGATCGCAAGGAATCATTTCAGCAGGAGGCCTATGCGAACCGCGAGGTGCAGGCTGACCAAGGACTCCACTCCCGCCAGAACGCCCAGGCAGGCCGGGTCAGAAACGCCACCGTGATGGAGGAAGGCGAGAGCTTCCGCGACGAGCAGAAGACCCGCCTCATCCTGCAGGCCATCCAGGCTGATCCCTATCTCTCCGCGAATGCGAAGAACGTGGAAGTCGTCACGCTGCACGCCCAGACCACGCTGCGCGGCCATGTTAACACGGTTGAAGGCAAGCGCCGGATCGGCGAGATCGCCATGAAGGCCGGACGGCCGGAAAACGTGAGCAATCTCATCGAAATCAGGCCGCGCTGAGGCGCATGTAAACGGCGCGGCCTCAACGTCCGCCGGGGCGGCGCATGGACCCATTGGAAAAATCTCCGGGTTCACGCCGCCTGCATCACTCGTTCGTCAGGATGACTTTCAGAGCGCGTTCGCGCGCCGCATTGCCAAAGGTATCGTAAGCGCTGATGACCTCGCTGAGCGGGAAGTGATGCGTGATGAGCTGCTTCGGCAGCAGTCTGCCAGACATGACAGTCTTCAGCAGCAGTGGTGTCGTCACCGCATCGACGAGGCGTGTGGTGATGGTGATGTTCTGCGACCAGAGTGTTTCGAGATGCAACGGCACGCTTTCGCCATGCACGCCGACGTTGGCGATGTGACCTCCTGGGGCGATGATGGCCTGACAGATCTCAAAGGTGGCCGGCATACCGACCGCTTCGATGGCCACGTCCACACCTCTGCCGAAAGTCATGGCCATGATTTTCAGCAAGGCTTTGCCATCGCTGTTGTTGATCAGCTTGGTGGCGCCGAGTTTTTTGGCGACATCGAGACGATGATCGTCACGATCAATCATGATGATGTCCGCCGGAGAATAGAATCTGGCCGTGAGCAGCGCGGCAAGCCCGATGGGACCGGCGCCGATGATGGCCACGATGTCGTCGGGCTTCACGCAGCCATTGAGCACGCCGCACTCATAACCAGTGGGCAGAATGTCACTGAGCATGACCATGGCTTCTTCGTCTGCATTCTCAGGGATGTGATGCAGGCTCGTGTCCGCCCAGGGGATGCGCACGTATTCGGCCTGCGTTCCATCAATCGTGTTGCCCAGGGTCCAGCCACCCTGTTCGCAGTGCGAGCACATGCCACGGCGGCAGTATTCGCACTTCCCGCAGGCCGTGATGCAGGAAATCAGCACCCGGTCGCCCTGGCGGAAGCGGGTGACGCCTGTGCCGGCCTCCTCGATGATGCCGATGCCTTCATGACCCAGGATGCGGCCTTCAGACACGGTGGGGACATCCCCTTTGAGAATGTGCAGGTCTGTGCCGCAGATGGTGGTCTTGGTGATGCGTACCAATGCATCAGTGGCCTCTTTCAACATCGGTCTGGGCATGTCCTGCAGGCCTTTCCTGCCTGGACTGTGATAAACGAGAGCTTTCATAAGGTGTTCCGATTGGGTTCATGCCCGCCCTGCTCCATGGAGCAGGCTGCCTCGATTATTCGTTGTTTCCGGCAAACTGTTCCGGGTGTGCTCGTGCTTGTTTCCCATGGTCAGAGTGATAGGGCATGAAACAACACGCCCGCCATGGGGTGAAGACCCCAAAAGCCACCGCAATCAGTGAGAAGGCAGGACTGACAAGGCGCTCAGACGCAACGCCACCTGTTCCTCAAACCAGCGTTGCACATCAATACCGTGATGCGTCAGAAGAAAGGCATTCATGGCCAGCACCGACTCCGAAGGCCAAAAAACACTGGTTTCCATGGGTGCGTGCGCAGACATGAGATATGTTTTCAGGCGTAGCTCAGACGTGACTCGGAGGGGTGCGTCTCCTGGGTCGTTGAGAAGCAGGGCTGCGAAGGTTCATAAGTCGCGCAGAAATCGCTCCCGCCGGCTTTGCTGAGGACTTCCTTCGCCACCCTGACGGCTTCATCACTCTCTGCCACCACCGAAACCAGATAGCGCCCGTCTTTCATTCGGTCTGTATAGAGCCGGGCCTTCGCCCACGGCACTCCCTGATTTTGCAGACCACCCACGATATCGCCGAAAGCGGCCATCATTGGTCCGGTGCCTGAAAGGACCGAGATGTCACGGATGGAAAACGCCCTGCTTTTCAAGCGCAGCACCATCTGGTCAGCTTGAATTCGAGAGAAGGCGATGCAGAAGACGGAGTCCTGTTTCATATGATTGGGGAGTGCGATTGGGCCGATCCTAGCTGTGGATGTCCCGGCATCACCATGGGGTGTTCACCCCAGATGGGTGATCGTCTCCAATCTCACAGCGTCAGGGTGAGATGATGTTCAGCGATCAATTCCGCCTCTGCGCCGAGCCAGTCTTTCACATCATGGCCGTCCACCCCGCCGTGATTCTGGAAGTTGAGGTAAGCCCGATACGCGACTTCATCGGTTGTTGGGGCAAAGGACGTCAGCGTGCGAATCTGCGGTGCGGCCGCGCCTGATTGGCATGTTGGAGGGTGTTTCATGGGACGAAGATCATCCACTTCCCACGCCATGTTTGCGATGGGGTGTAAACCTACTCCTCCGCTGCAGCGAATGCGGCATGCACTTCTGGCTGCACGGCATTTGCTGAATCAACGTCAACGGACCAGTAGGCGGCGCCGAGGGAGCCACGCACACAGGGCGGCATGTCTCGACTGCCATAAAAATGGCCGAGTCCGATGCGCTGTCCGAGCGAGATGGGTGACTTTTCGCCAGACACCGCGATGAGATTGCATACGCACTTGGGGCCGTTGCGAAACGTGCATGACATGGGGCAGTCAGGGTTGCGACGGCGGATGTTCATGGCGGTTTCTCTCAGAGTGTGATCATGCCCGGCCTTGGTGACGCTCGGCGGTCAGTTCGGCTTCGGCGCGCAGCCAGTCGTCCGTATGATCGCCGTCTTCTGTTCCACGCTTTTGATAGTTCGAGTAGGCTCTATCACGAACCAAATCAGCGGAGTGGGCCGCAGGCTGCGCAGCATGTTCCTGAGGTGCAGCGGCACCCGGTGGCAAGGCTTTGGCTTTGCGGGCCGGGGAAGCTTTGGGGTTCTGCACACCATTGGTTTGAGGCTTCGCCTTGGTGCTTGGAGAGTTTTTGACACTTGGGGATGATTTCAGACTCTGTGAGCCTTTAGCCTTTGGGAGAACTTTTGGGATCGTCCGGCCTTTGGCGGACGGAGTGCTTTTGTTGGTTTTCATGGGGTGGTCCATGTTCCAAAGCCAGCCTCAATGTTACCATGGGGTGTTCACCCCAAAGAGAGTCCTGATTCTCAGGTGGACGGAACAGTTCCGCTCTCGGCAAATGCCAGGGCGACGTTGAGGGTCTCCATGAATTCATTCACTTTGATGGGCTTGGTGAGATAGCGGAAGAATCCAGCCTCGATGCCTTTCGCGATGTCGCTGGGGATGGCGTTGGCGCTGACGGCGACGATGGGAATGTGCGCAGTGGTGGGATCGAGGCGGATGAGCTTCATGGCCTCGATGCCGCTGATGCCGGGTAAATTGATGTCCATCAGGATGACATCCGGCAGATAGCCATGGGCGAGGCTGATGCCGTCCTTGCCATTCTGCGCGGTCAGCAGCCGCAGATCAGGGCGGCGGCTGATCAACTGCTCAACGAGCTTCAAGTTCGCGGGATTGTCCTCGATGTAGAGCAGCAGGCGTGTCCGCGTGCCTGTCGTGCTGGGTGTCTCGATCAGCGTGGTGCTGACGGCTTTGATGAAATCCGCATGTGGATCCAGATCAGCGCCGAGTTCGATCCAGAACACGCTGCCAACGCCGACGGTGCTCTGCGCGCCGATGGTTCCCTCCATGAGTTCCACCAGGCGTTTGCTGACGACGAGACCGATGCCGGTGCCTTCCTCACCCGTGGCTTCTTTGCCCAGACGATTGAAGGCCTGAAACAACTGCGCCAGCAGTTCTGGAGTCAGACCCGCGCCGGTGTCCGTCACGCTGATGCGCAGGCGGCCAGGGGCGGTCAAATCACAGTCCACCACGACCGTGCCGCCAGTCCGGTTGTATTTGATCGCGTTGGACAGCAGATTGATGAGCACCTGCTTAAGACGTGTGCGGTCGGCCTTGATGAAACACGGGCGCTCGAATTTCGGAAACGACATGCTGATGCCGCGCTTCTGCGCCTGCGGATCAATCATCGCCTGGCATTCGATCATGACCTCGGGAAGCGAGACTGCCTCCAGCGAAAGCGACAGCCGGCCTGACTCGATCACGGCGAGATCGAGGATGTCATTGATCAGCTCCAGGAGAAACCAGCCCGCGTGAAGGATCTGCCCGATGCTGGCCTTCTGCGCGAGGGTGGGCCCCGGCGTGTCGGACTCCATGAGCTGGGCAAAGCCGAGGATGGCATTGAGCGGCGAGCGCAGCTCATGGCTCATGCTGGAAAGGAAGTCGGACTTCGCGAGGTTGGCCTTCTCGGCGATGGCCTTGGCTTTTTCCAGCTCGACGGTGTTTTCCTGGAGCACCTTGTCCCAGCGTTTGCGCTCGGTGACGTCACGCGCGGCGGCGAAGACACCTTTGAGGATGCCGTCGCGGTCGTGGAAGGTGGTGGCGTTGTAGGACACCACGGTTTCGCTGCCGTCCTTGGCGCGCGCGGTGAGCTCGTAGTCGGTGACTTTGCTTTCACTGAGCACACGCTTGATGCCGGCCTCGGCGCGCGCGGGATCGGTGAAGTAGTTTTTGAACGGCGCGCCGATGAGTTCTTCACGCGAGCGGCCGGTCAGGGTTTCCATCTGATTGTTCACGTCGGTGATGATGCCGGACGGATCGGTGGTCATCAGCGCGTCGATGTTGGATTCGATGAGCGAGCGTGTGTAAAACTGCTGGTCGCGGAGAAGCTGGTCGAGCTTTTCCTGCTCGGCCTCGGCTTGTTTGCGCACGGTGTTGTCCGTGCCGATGAGGAGGTAGCCGATGATGCCGTTGTGATCACGCACGTCGCGCAGGGCCGTGACTGACACCACGGCGGGAAAGCGGCTGCCGTCTTTGCGGATGTAAGTCAGCTCATAGATGTCCTCAATGCCGCGTGAGGCCTTGAACACGAGCGCCTCGAAACCCGGGGCGATGGTGGTGCCCAGCTCCAGGCTCAAGGAAGCGGCGCGGGCGATGACTTCCTGAGGGTCAGAAATCTCCGCAGGGGTGATCTTGTTCAGCACATCAGCGGCGGTGTAGCCCAGCATGCGCTCGGCACCGACATTGAAGATCTGAATGACGCCCTGTTCATCCGTGGCGATGCTGGAAAAGTTGGCGCTGTTCAGGATCGCATCCTGCAGGGCTCCTGTTTTCAGGAAGGTGTCATGGTGCAGTCTGTCGGTGAGACTTCCGGTCGTTGTCGCATCCGCAGGATCGTTGTCTGAATGGCGTCGTGATGGTGGTGATGTCATTGCTGTGGTTTCCGATGACCTCCGAAGGGACGGTCATGTCTCGAACCTCACAGTCGGGGCAACAGCTTGCGGATGTTATGGGGTGTTTACCCCATGGCGATCCGCCGGGTTAATCTTTGCCAGCACTCACCAACTCGATCAACATGGGCGCGATCTCGCTCAGCGGCAGGACAAAGTCGACATCCCCTGTCTTGATCGAGGTCTCCGGCATGCTGAAGTCCTGGGACGTGGGCCGGTTTTGCGCGATGACCATGCCGCCCTGGTCCTTGATGATCTGGACCCCGAATGAGCCATCCCCATCGCCACCGGTGAGGACGACCGCGATGGCGTGCTTTTGGTAAACTGCCGCCACGGTGGCAAACAACGGCTCTGCGGAGGGCCGGGCAAAATGAACCTTTTCGGCCTCGGAGGAGGAAAGTTCGATGCGGCCGCCTTGAACCACGGACATGTGCTGATTGGGCGGGGCGACAAACACACTGGAATGGCAGAGGATGTCGCCGGTCTTCGCCTGCCTGACCTCCAGGAGCGAGCGGCTGCTTAAAATCTCTGCCAGGAGACTTTTATGGGAGGGTGACAGATGCATCACGATGGCAATGGCGGCGGGGAAGTCCGCCGGCAGACCGCCGAGAATGACGGACAAGGCCTGCAAGCCACCGGCGGACGCCGCCATGGCGATGACGCAACGGGCCGGATCGCATGGAGTTTCATTCATGGGCTGGGATGGGGCTGGTTTTTGCCGGGCTGATGCTAGCAACCTGTTGAAAAACAGGGTGTCAGTTTCCTGCTCTTACTCCTACTCATCCTCAAGAGTCTCGGTTCCTTCGTGGAGCGGTGAGAAAGTGAGTAGGAGTAGGAGTAGGAGTAGGAGTAGGAGTAGGAGTAGGAGTAGGAGTAGGAGTAGGAGTAGGAGTAGGAGCAAGAGCAAGAGCAAGAGCAAGAGCAAGAGCAAGAGCAAGAGCAAGAGTATGAGTATGAAAAGTGCATGTGGAGCATTTCAACAGGCCTCTACACGATGGTCACCTGCACGCTGCTCTCGATGATGCCGGTGGCGATGGCGTGGCGGGTCAAACCGGCGGTGTCGTGGATGTTGAGCTTGTCCATGAGGCTCTGGCGGTGTTTCTCGACCGTTTTGACGCTGATCTTGAGCTCCTCGGCGGTTTCCTTGTTGGCCTTGCCCTCGGCGATGAGCTGGAGCACCTCCATCTCACGTGAGCTGAGTTTGGAGGGGTCTTTGTCCGTGCTCAGTTCGCCACGATCATGGGATCTCTCCTTCTGATGGTTGCGGCGTTTGGAAATGACCGGGCTGAAGCATGTCTTGCCTTGATGAACGCGGCGGATCGCCTCTGGCAGCGTATGGGCGGCCGTTTGCTTGATGAGATAACCCACAGCACCGATCGCCATGACCTTGGCGACGTAGGCATCATCGCTGTGAGCGGAGAGGATGAGCACCTTGGTGCCCGGAGTGGTGTGCAGGATCTGTCGCGTGGCTTCGATGCCGTTGAGCAGCGGCATGGCGATGTCCATGACCACCACATCTGGATGGAGCTGGGCGACGAGCGCCACGGCCTGGCGGCCATTCTCTGCCTCACCGACGACCTCGATGTCTTCCTCCAGCTTCAGCAAAGGCCCGCAGGCCTTCGCGAACGATCATGTGGTCTTCGGCTAGCAGGACGGTGATGGGTTTCATGGGCATTGCAGTGTTACGTGATTGATGGGCTTAAAGTAAGAGCGGCCTTGGAAAATCTCACGGATCGCCGTGGCCAGGACGTGGGCGTCACTTTGTTTGACCAGGTAGCCTGAGGCACCCAGCGCCCTGGCATGCTGGACATAGGCGTCCTCGTCGTAGGAGGAGAGCA
This sequence comes from Akkermansia muciniphila, assembly GCA_945882215.1. Lineage (GTDB taxonomy): Bacteria > Verrucomicrobiota > Verrucomicrobiia > Verrucomicrobiales > Verrucomicrobiaceae > Prosthecobacter. Next base: position 7,592 of record CAMCWM010000155.1, read on the forward strand.
CCAGCACCTTGGTGGACGCCGGAGTACACTCGCGGATCCGTTGGATGGCCTCCAGTCCGTTGAGCAGCGGCATCGCCAGGTCCATGACCACGACATCCGGCACCAGCTTGCTGGCGAGGGCGACGGCTTGATGCCCGTTGCTGGCTTCACCGACGACTTCGATGTCGTCCTCCAACTGGAGCATGGCGCACAGCCCCTCCCGGACGATCGTGTGATCATCGGCGAGCAGAACGGTGATGCGTTTCACGGACATTCGAGGGGTGAAGATGCGGATGATTTTCCCGGCGGGCATTTCTCAGCGGCGGCCGGCAGCGGAATTTCCACGCGGATCGTGGTGCCTGCGCCCGGAGCGGATTCCACGCAAAAGGTACCGCCGACCATCTCGATGCGCTCGCGCATGCCGAGCAGTCCCAGACGGTTGTTCTTGGTTTTCGCCTGCGTGGTGCCGTCCACTTCGAAGCCCTGGCCGTCGTCTTTGACTTCCATGCGGATAACGCCCTCAGTCTCCTGGATGTTCACCTCCGCATGGCTGGCTTTGGCGTGACGTGACACGTTGGTGAGCGCCTCCTGGGCGATGCGATAGAGGACGGTGCGGGTGTCGCTGTCGGAGCGCTCGATCCCGGCAAACACCGTGAGCGTGACGCGGATGCCCGTGTCCTCCATGTAGCCCTTGAGGAAGGACTGGAGGGCCGGGATCAACCCGAGATCATCCAACACGGAGGGCCGCAGCTCGCGTGCGAAGCGGTGTACGATGTCCACCGACTTCTCCACCAGCAGTTGCGTGCTGCTGATCTTGCTTTGCAGATCCTTCATGTTGGTCGTGGACTCGCCTTTCAGCGCTGCCAGCCGCACATTGATGCCCGTGAGCGTCTGGGCGATGACATCATGCAGCTCACGGCTGATCTTCCGGCGCTCCTCCTCCTGGGCTGACAAAAGCTGGCGCGAGAGATGCCGCAGCTCCTCCTGCATCTGCCGGGATTTCTCCAGCAGCCGGCTGGAAGTCTGCTCGCTGGTGCGGAGGGACTCCTCCACCGCCTTCCGCTGCACGATCTCCTGTTTCAATTCCTCGACGGAGCCGGCCAGCTCCTGCGTGCGCTGGCTCAGCGCCTTGAGCATTTGATTGAGGTGCGTGTTCGCCTCCCGCGCCCCGCGATGCGTCTCCTCGATCGGAGTCAGAGCCTCGGCGAAAAACATGCCCGCCAGTCCCATCAGGCCATCCTGGTTGCTGGAGGAATAACCGGGCAGCACCAGCGCCACAATGGCGATCTCATGTATCCGTGCCAGATCCAGCGTCTCCAGCCCCAGGCTCATGGCATGCCGCCCCAGCTCACGCACCGGCTCCAGGTCGGCCTTCGGGCCTGCCTTGAGATAAGCCTGCAAGCCCGCGAGGTAGAGTCGCGACATCTCGCCGAGATTAGGTTTCATGGGGGGTGCCGAACTCATGGGCAAAGCGGTTGATGGTTTCCAGGGAGGCTTCCACCAGCCGCTGGGTGGTGGCGATTTCTTTGCTGAGGCCGAGATGCCTGTCGGCGGCCTCCTTCTTCAAAGACAGCAGTTTGACATGAATGCCAAGCAACGTCTGGCCGATTTCGTCATGCAGTTGGAGGCTCATCTTTCTCCGCTCCTCCTCATTCGCGGCCAGGATCTTGTGCGTCACATCCTGCAGGTTCTTCTCCAGCAGCAGGGATTCCTTGAGCAACTGGTCGAAGGCCCGCTCACTCGTCGCCAGAACGGCTTCCGCCTTCTTCCGCGCTTTGATGCCCTGCTGCAGCTCGCGCTTGGTGTCGGACAGCGCCTGCGTGCGCTCGTGCAGGGTCGCGTTCAACTGTTTCAAATCCACACCGACCTCAAGCGCGACGCGGTGCGTCTCCTCGATGGGCACGATGGCCTCGGTGAAAAACAGCACCCCGCTCGCGGTCATGGCCTTCCGTACGGCGGCGGAGGAGCCCGGCAAAATCAGCGCCGCCAGCGCGACATCATGAATCTTGGCCAGATCCAGCGTCTCCAGACCGAGGGCCACGGTCAGGTTTCCCAGCTCATGCGCCGCCGGCAAGGCCCCCTGCGGAGCTTGCTCGAAATGCCGTTTCAGAGCCGCCAGATACTGATCTGACAGCCTGCTCAACTGGGACGTCTTCATGGGTGTTTCCGAACTCAAAACACCCTCCACAGCAGGGTGGGTGGATCAATCAGGGGCACCCTCCGCCGCTGGGGGCCACGCGTCCATGGGGTGAAACCCTACCGTGATTCCAAGACGCTCCTTTGCTGGAGGACAAACCTGCGCGTTGGCCGGCTTCGACAAGGATCACGCCACCTGATAGCTGTGCGCGAAACTGCGGCTGCCGAAGGAGCGGCGGAGCTTCTTCAAGCCCAGTTCCATGCGTGTCTTGACCGTGCCGAGCGGCATGTGGGTGGCCTGCGCGATCTCGCGCTGGCTCATGCCCTGGAGGAAGGCCAGCGCGATGACGCGCTGCTGCGGCTCGGACAGCCGCTCGAGATGAGCGCTGAGGACATTGCGCAGATCCGTCTGTTCGCCAGGGGCGGTGGGGGCATGTGAGACGGGAAGGGCCCGGGTCTCGTCCTCGTAGCGGGTGCAGGCCCTGCCGTAAGCCTGCGAGCGGCGGACGTGATCAATGGCTCGGCGACGGGCGACCGTGAGCAGCCAGGCCAGGGGAGCGCCTTTTTCCGCTGAATAGGTGTGCGAACGCCGCCACAACTCCAGAAGGCACTCCTGCGTGACGTCCTGGATGGAACAGTCATCACTGACGATGCGCCTGACGATGCCCATCAGCAGGACTTGGTGACGCTGGAACAGTGTTTGCAGCGCGGCGGTGTCACCCGCCTGGATGGCGGTCATGAGAACGACATCCGATGGCTGGGGTGATTCATCCTGGCCAGGAGCAGAATGCTGGGACGAGGCATGGGCGGTGATGGACTCGCCTGACGGCAGCGTGGTGTTCCGGGGAAGGGTCTGCATGTTCATGGCATGAGCATGGCTGAGGCGGGCCCGCTGGTGCCATGGGGTCTTTGCCCCGTTTTACAGGCACGTGCCTTGGACCGCTTGAGCGGCGGCCATGCACGGACCAAGGATGTGCTGATTTAATCGACGCATGCTTCAATCCTACTCCTCCTCTTACTCCTTCTCCTCCTCGTGCCTTGAGGGAGGAAGAGCAGGAGCAGGAGTCAGAGGAAGATTTGATCACCGCTCTTTGATTTGTTCAACGTTTCCCTAACACCTGCGGTGCCCCTGCCCCCATGGGGTGAACACTCCATACTCTCCGCCGCTGACTGCCGTTAAGGTCAGGGGTGATCCACCCTCCCCTGCCCTCTCGTTCCCTCCTGCTCGCCGCCACTTCCCTCCTCTGCCTGCTGCTCAGCACCGGCTGCGTTTCTCCGCCGCCCGCCCCGCAGCCCCGGTACGGAGCACCCACGGATGATGTGTCGCATTGGGATGGCGATCACCTGACCGGCAGACCATCGGTGGTCATCAGCCTGTCGGAGCAGCGTGCGTATTTGTACAAAGGCGGCCAGCTTGCCGGCGTGTCGCTGATTTCATCCGGACGTGAAGGTCTGGGTACCGTGACGGGCAACTATCGCATCCTGCAAAAAGAGCGGGAACACCGGTCCTCGCTGTTTGGCGCCTACCTGGATGCCAATGGTGAGGTCATTCAGCGGGATGTGGACACGAGCAAGGATCCCAAGCCTCCCGGCGCGATTTATCAGGGGGCCGACATGCCGAACTGGATGCGCATCACCGGCGGCACGGGCATGCACGCGGGCTTCCTGCCCGGCTATCCTGCCTCCCACGGCTGCATCCGCATGCCGCCCCACATGGCGGAGCACTTTTTCCACTCGGTGGCGGTGGGCACGCCGGTGAGCATCGAGCCGTGAGCGCGCAGGCAGAAGTCGGGTTTCACCCCATGGCGCGGCCACTGCTGCCGCGCTGACGATGCGCGTGCTCCATCCAACCACCTCCAACCTCATGCATCGCCCGCTTTCATCCCTCTTCAGCATCGTCTCGCTCCTGACGTGCGCCGTTTCAGCTCAAGACACCGCGGCACTCAAACCAGAGCCGTTGAGCACTGTCGCCAAGACCAGCGAGATCATCGGCCTGACGGTCAAAAACAAGCAGGACGAAACCCTCGGCAAGGTGGACAACATCGTGCTGGACCTGGCCTCGGGCCGCGTGGTGGCGGTCATTGTGTCCTCCGGCGGCTTCCTCGGCCTGGGCGATGAGCTCAGCGCCGTGCCGCCCGCCGCGCTGCGTCTCACGCCCGACCGCAGCACCCTTCTGCTCGACGCCACCAAGGAACTGCTGGGCAGCGCGCCGCACTTCAAGCCCGCCGCCTGGCCGGACTTCGCCCACACCGGCTACACCGGCGGCGTTTATCGCGCCTATCAGGTGACACCGTACTTTGCCACCGCCGCGGACAACACCGCGCGCAATGCGCGGGACCGCGACACGGCCGACACGCTCACCCCGATCGACCAGGGCAGCAGCAAGGCGGACACTTCGATCACGGCGCAGATTCGCCGGGATGTCATCGCGTTGAACAACATGTCGGTGAACGCCCAGAACGTGAAGATCATCACGTTGAACGGCCGCGTCACCTTGCGCGGGCCGGTCAACACCGCCGATGAACGACAGCTCATCGGCTCCATCGCGGAGCGCATCGTGCGCGCCAAGAACGTGGACAACCAACTGGAAGTGAAGTCCGCCTCCGCCGGCAACTGATTCGATCCCGCATCACCCAACTCCAAAAAACACCGCCATGTCCCAAAAATCCGTCTTCTGCATCGCCACCTCCCGCGCCCAGGCTGATCAAATCGTCGATCAGCTCAAGGCCGCGCACTTTTCCAACAACGACATCTCCGCGTTGTTTTCTGATCAACACACGAGCCACGACTTCGCGCACGAAAAGCACACCAAAGCTCCTGAAGGAGCCGTGACCGGCGCAGGTACGGGCGGAGTCATCGGTGGCGCGCTGGGCTGGATCGCCGGCATCGGCGTGCTGGCCATTCCGGGGTTCGGCCCCTTCATCGCCGCCGGTCCCATCATGGCCGCGCTCAGTGGCGCCGCCATCGGCGCCACCGTGGGCGGCATCACCGGCGGCTTGATCGGCCTGGGCATTCCTGAGTTCGAAGCCAAACGGTATGAAGGCAAGCTGAAGGACGGCAACATCCTCATCTCCGTGCACACCGAGAGCTCCGAGGAGATCACCCAGGCGGAGGACATCTTCACCCGCGCCGAGGCGCAGGACATCTGCACCACCGGCGAGACGACCGCCCCCGATGAGGGACAGGCCACGGAGGTCATCATCTACCCGCCCGAGAGCATGACCGGCACGCGGGCGGCATAAACCC
>CAMCWM010000156.1 GCA_945882215.1 Akkermansia muciniphila
TGCACCACGGGAGGGCTGCTGCTGGCGGCCCTGCTGCTGGCCACGGGCACGCTGGCACGCGGGGAGGAGGCGGAGGCGCTCTTTGACAAGAAGCTGGCGGACGGTTACGAGCCCGCCGCGCTGCTGGAGGGCTCCGCCTCCGCCGACGGCCGCCTCGCGGTGATCTTCACCGCCCGGAAGAAGAACCTCAAGCCGGCCAAGTGGCCCTCGATCATCCCGGAGGTGTCCGTGAACGGCACCTCGGTGCTGGAGGAGGACGGGGCGTATGTGACGGAGAACTGGATCGTCTCCCCCAAGGAGAAGAAGCGCCTGGGCCTGGTGAGCAGCAAGGAGGAGACCTACCTCCCGCACCACGACGGCAGGAACCACTGCGACCTGTCCGTGCTGTGGGGGCCGGACCAGGAGGGCTGGCACTACGGCGTGCTGAACTACACCGGCCGCTGGGGCTGCAATGACATCTTCTTTGTGAACTGCGACGGCGAGAAGGCCCACGCCACGAGCATGCGCGCCCTCCTGAACCGGCACGCGACGAAGCTCCTCACCGCGCAGAAGAAGGACCCGGCGCGGTTTGAGATCATGTACGAGCTGCTCGGCGCGGTGAACCCGGAGGAGAGCGCGACGGTGTCCGACCCGCTGACCCTGCGCCTCGTCTTCACCGCGCAGGTGCCGAAGTCCGAGGAGGACGCAGATTACGCCGAAGGCACGATCACCCTGAAGCTCTCCCGCGACGAAAAGGGCTCCTCCACCGCCACCGTGCTCAGCGTGAAGCCCGGCCGCGCGGAGTAGGTGGTGGTCGTCGTTGCCGTGGTGGCAGATGGAGCTGCCATGGGTGAAATCAAAGCCTTGCTCCGCGCCGCCTGAATGAGCATACTACGCCCATGAATGCGCCTGCGCCCGCTCCGCTGCCACAACTGGTGGAACGCCTGAATCACCTCTCGCCGGAGGAACTGGGGGTGATTGAGCGCGTGCTGGTGCAACTGGAGATCAACCGGACCGTCGGCGAACTCGACGATCTGACGGATGATCTGCGCGCCAACGGCTTGATGGCAAAACTGCCCGAGATCATCCAGCAGGTGCGTGAGCGTCAGCAGGCAGCCAAGTCATGATCGTCGTCCTGGACACCAATGTGGTGATCCGCATGTTTGGCAGGCAGAGCACGCTGCGCCGCCTGGTGGAGGTCGTCAGCTACGGCCAGATCAGCGTGGCGGTGTCTCCGGCCATCTGGCTAGAATATGAGGAGGTGTGCCTTGAACTGCACAGCCCCGGACACTGGGAGAAGCTGCAAAAGCTCTTCACGCTCGTCTCCGCCGCGCATGGCACGATCATCCGCACGAACCCGGCCTTCCGTTTTCAAACCATTCCCGCCGATCCCGATGACAACGCCTTTGCGGACTGTGCCATCGCCGTGCATGCCGATTTTATCCTGACGGATGATGGCGATTACCGCCCGTTGAAAAACGCCGGATACAAGCCCCAGCCAATCACGCCGGAGGAGTTCATCGCCAAGCATCTCAAGCCGTGAGGAAGCGGACGAGGGCGTCCGCGCTCCTTTCCAAGACTCCAACTCTCCAGCACTCCAAGCAACAGATCGAGGACGAGTTCGAGCAGGAGGACGACCAGCCCGCATCGCTGCCTGCCCGCAGTTGCTACAGCGTTGCAGGCGGGCGCGAAGCGTTGCTGGCGGGGGACGAACCGTCACGCCGCGAGATGAAATACCCGTGGATGTGGGGATAGCCGCGGAAGTACCAGACGAATTCCGGGCCTTCGATCTGCCAAGTGTCCCACACCTTGTCGCCGCCGACGTCGTATTCGCCGCCGTAGCTGGAGATGAAGAGGCGCTCGATGATCTTCTTGTCCTCGATGGTCTTGAGCGTGGCGGTGACGTCGCCGGGACGGAAGCAGACGAGCATGCGGCGCATGGTTTCGAGCAGTTTGGCCTGCTGGTCTTTGCTGAGGTCGGCTCCGGCGAGGCCGGGGAGGTCGGTCTTGCGCTTGGCGATGACCTCGGCGGGCTTTTCGGAACGCGGTTCGCGGGCGACGAGGATTTTTTCCTGCTGCTTCCCATCCAGCGCGCTGACGAATTCGTTGAAGCGCAGGCCCTGATACCAGAAGGGATTCCCGGCGTGGTCTTTCTCCTCGCGGAAGGCCTTGGCGAAATTCCCGTAGAAGATGGGTCGGCCGCCGAAGCCGGGCGCGGCGTCATTCCGCGCGAAGCAGCGGCGGGTGACGTGGTGGCCGGTGTAGATGAACTCGAAATCCTGATCCTCCGGCGTGCCGAAGAAGGCGACGGCGGGGGTGTTGTCGATCTTGCCCATGAGGTCCTTCTGCACCTGCCAGTTCATCTTTTCACGGTGGTCGGGATGATGCAGGGACTCGAAGATCTGCTTCACCAGATCCTGCTGGTCCTTGGTGTAGAAGGTGTGCAGGCGCTGCTCCGGGCAGATGTACCACCAGTTGCTGACGAAGCCGCGCTTCGCGTGGTCGCGCGGCAGGACGACCTTCCCGCGCTGCTCCTCGGTGAGGCTCTTGTAGAACTGCATGGGCAGCGAGTCCTTCCCCGCCGCAGCGGTGGCGGCCTGCAACGAAGGAAACGCGGCCAGCGCGGCGGTGGAGCCGAGCGCGCGCAGGATGTCGCGACGGCTGGAGAATTTCCCGGTGGAGGCGGTGAGGGGCGAGTTCATGGGCGGAGTGTCCCAAATACGACGGCAAAAGGCCAGTCTGATTTTTGGCGGCAAGCATCCTCCGCAGTCAGATCATGTGGCGGTGGTCGTCGCCGCTGTGGTGGCGGCGGCCGCCCCTGCCGCATCCGCCGCCGCGGCGGCGAGGAGGTGGGCGCTGGAGCTGCCATGGACGGAGGCGAGGCTGGCGACGCCGTAGCCGAAGCCTTTCATCTCGTTCATCCAGAGCTGCGCTCCCGTGAGGGGATCGAGCGCGTAGGTGTAGCCGCTGACGCTGACGATGAGGCGGTCCCCATCGAGGAGGAGGTTGGTGTAGCTGCTGCCAGCGGGCGCTTTCCAGTCCCACAGGATCTCGCCGGTGTCCCGATGCAGGGCGGCGACGCGTCGGTTGAAGCCGGTGAAGAGGAGGTCGTTGAGAGACATGACAGTTACGAGTGAGAGGTTATGAGCTGGAGCCGGCGGGACTGGAGCCGGCGGGACTGGAGCCGGCGGGACTGGAGCGGAGGACGTGGAAGGAGCCAAGTGGAGGTTCCGGCGCAGTTTGGAACCGGGGTGTGGCGGCGCCAATCCGCCATTTCACCATCGCGATCCAAGGCACCAGCAGCAATGGGCTGATCAGCGCGCTGACGTGGTGAATGGAAGAGGACTTCCCCAAACATACCGAAAATCGGCACTCCGGTATCAGCATCCCATCTTGCGCATTCAAGGCGTCCGCGTTCCATGCGGATCACCATGGAACCCACCATCAAGATCGCCCTCGTTGGCGCCGGCATGTTCGGCGGAGATGTTCACGCGCGTGCTTACGCGGACTTGCAGCGCTTTGGCATCGCCGGGCAGCTTGCGCGCGTCGGGCTGGACAAATACTCGCGCGAGCTCGCCGGGGTGAAGTTTGATCTCGTCGCCGTGGCCACGCGCAGCGAGAAATCGGCCCAAAAAGCCGCCGCCGCTTTCAAGGACATCACCGGCCACGAGCCGCGTGCCTTTCACGGCGATGAACCGTGGAATGACATCTTGAAGGCGTTTCCTGATCTCGATGTGATGGCCGTGGCCACGCCGGATCATCTGCACACGCAGCCGATCCTGGCCGCGCTGGCCGCAGGCGTTCATGTGCTGACGGAAAAACCGATGTGTCTCTCGATCCAGGAGTCGGACCAGATCATCGACGCGGCGAAGGCGAAAAACCTCATCGTTGCCGTGGACATGCACAAGCGCTACGACCCCGACCACCTGCGCATCCGCGATGACATTCAAAACCGCATCGGCGCGCCGCTCTATGGCACGGCCTATCTCGAAGAACCGCTCGAAGTGAGCACCAGCACCTTCAAGTGGGTGGAAAGCAGCGATCCTTTCAGCTACGTCGGCCCGCATTGGACCGATCTGATCTGGAGCTACTACAAGTCCAAGCCCGTGAGCCTGACCGCCGTGGGCCAGAAGAAGCGTCTCATCCGCGACGGCATCAACGCCTTCGACGCCGTGCAAGTGCGCGTGGATTACGACAACGGCATGTCGATCAACTACCACAACAACTGGATCACACCCGCCGACTTTGAAGGTCCGGTCAATCAAGGCCACGAAATCCTCGGTGCGGACGGCAAGGTGGAGAGCGACCAGCAGTATCGCGGTTTCCGCTGGTGGAATGCCGGTGGCGGCTCCCGCACCAGCAACAACCACTTCACCCGCGAAGTGACGCGCCCCGACGGCAGCAAAGGCTACATCGGCTATGGTGTGGACAGTCTCACGGTTGGATTGGTGGCCGTCTGCCGTGTGAAGTTTGCCAAAGAATCACGCGATGCTGTCGCCGAACTCTATCCCACCGCCGAAGAGGCCCGCATCACCTGCGCCATCGTCGATGCCGCCGCCCGTGTGCGTGATTTGAACTTCAAATACATCAACGCAGGCAAAGGCGCGACCGTCACCGCCCGCTTCGGGCCGGACGGCATCACCATCATCGACCCGAACGACCCGGTGAACGTGTTACAGCGCATCTACGACCAGCCGCTGTGAGTGGCCGCAGCCTGTTCCTGGCTTGACAGTGCCCCATAATGTTCATACACAGGCACTTGCCAGTTTAATATAACCTATCCATGAACCTATCCGCCTCTCAACTGCACCGCGCCGCCAAGCTTCAAGAAAAAATCGAAGTCCTGCAGAAGGATCTCGCCGCTTTGCTCGGTGCTTCTTCCTCCACCTCTGCTTCCGACGGCAAGCCCGCGAAGAAAAAGCGCACGATGTCCGCCGCCGCGCGCAAGAAGATCGCCGCCGCCCAACGCGCCCGCTGGGCCAAGCAGAAGGCTGCGACCCCCGACAAGAAGGGGAAGTAATCATTCCTCATCCGGTCTGAACGACCGCACGTGAAGGCTCCGGCTGATCAAGCCCGGAGCCTTTTTGTTTTGCCGTCATCTCCCCTTGTGGAGCCGGTCTGCTTGCGAAACCCGGAAAGCACGATAGTCATTCCGCATGATTGGCCGCTGGTTCAAACTGCGTCGCGCACGCCAGGCACTGGCAGCGCAAGATCCGTCGAAACGGAAGGCCGGGCTGGAAATGATTTCTGATCTCGATGATCCACAGCTCGCCGATCTCGTGACCAAGATGGCGGTGGCCGACCCGGACATGGACTGCCTCATGGCTGCGCGTGAAAGGGTGCTCAAGCACAAGACGCCGCGTGTTGTCAGCGCACTGCGCCACCATCTGCTCATGTCCTGGGAGCTCGGCACCCGGCGGTGTGCAGCCGAGATTCTGGGCAGCATCGGCGGCCAGGATGCCATGCATGCGCTGGCACGAGGCGTGGAGGATTTCACTTTTCGCCAGGCGCAGGAGCTTTGCGTCCGCGCACTCGGCAAGATCCGTGATCCGGCGGTCATCCCGATGCTGAAAAAGATCGCGGATGACGCCTTCTGGTATCCCAGCCGTAAAAAGCGCGTCGGCGGGTCAGGCATCGATATCGGCTACGATGAACGTGCGGTGGCCCGGGAGGATGCCAGGGTGCGCGAAGCGGCGCTGGAGGCCCTCGCCAGCATCGGTGGTGACGAGGTGATCGCCATCATTCGCCGCCACATCAAGGATTCCGACGTCTGGGTTCGCGGCACCGCCGAGCGTCTGCTGAAGCAGTTGGAAACGCCGCAGGCCTGAGCCACGCGCTCACTTCACAAACAGCGGATCATCCGGGTTCCCTTTGCTCAGCAGGTAGGCCAGCAGGTCGAGGATGTCGTCCTCCTTGAGCATGAAGAGCAGGCCCGGCGGCATCATGCTGATCTTGCTCTCCTCAGTCTTCACCACATCGCGGGCATCCACGTTGGTGAAGTTGTTCGGGTCCATCATGTTGGTGCAGACCATCATGATGTTCTCCTTCATGTTCGCAATGCGGCCGATGACCGTGCTGCCATCCTTCTTGGTGAAGACGGTGCTGCCGTACTGGTCGCTGATTTCCTTGTTGGGATCGAGGATGTGCTCCAGCAGGTCACGCGGGCTGTATTTGCCGGCCACGCTGGTGAGATCGGGGCCGACGGCACCGCCTTCTTGATTGAAGCGATGACAGGCGAAGCAGGTGGCAGCGCCAAACATGTTGCGGCCATTGGCGAAGTTGCGATTGCCCTCCAGACCGACACCGAGGGATTTGTTCAGCTCATCCAACGTCCACGCCTTCACGAACTGCATCGGCTTCACGGTGAAGCTCGGGGCTTTGGCCTCCGGTTTAGCATCGAGCACATCCTTGATGGCGAGTTTTTCTTCTTCGCTCATCGTTTTGAGCGCGTCCTGCTTGATCTCGCCGATGAACAGGTCAAACGACGCACCGCCCTTGTAATTCGCAGCGCGCAGGAACCAGCGGAAGTAGTCAGCGCGCAGTTCCTTCGTCCAGCCGGTCTTCGCAAAGCGCAGAATGCGCGCGTAGTCGATCTGTTCCTCCTGCGTGGGCGAATCATTCACCAGCGGAGCCGCTTTGGCGACCACGGCGGCATCACCGAGATAAACAAGCACTTCGCAGAGGTCTCGATTCAGCGCCGGATCGTTGGTGGGATACAACGGTGACAGATGCTTGATCAGCGAAGCCTTCGTTTCGGCATCCGGTTCGCCCAGACGCGTGAAGGCGAGCATGTAATCGCGAATCAGCGTCACACGGTCGATGCCCTTGAGCGATTTGAAGTCGATCTTGCCCAGCGCATCGAGAATCGGCTTCTGGAGCGACTCGTCACCGCCGCTGCTGCGCGCGAGTGCCATGAGCGCGGTCAAAGCGGCACGGGGATTGGTTTCATTGAGCGCTTTGTCTTTCCAAGAGGCGACAGGCTGATGCTCGATGGCGATGCGGGCGGCGAAGCGGATGTTGCGGTCAGGCGATTCAAGGTGCGGCCAAGCGGCGTCGATGGCTTTGGGGTCTTGAGTGCCGTGGAAAGCTTCAAGCGATCCTCGCACGTTCGGGGACATCGGATTCATGGGTCTGCTCAGCACCGATTCAGTCTTTTCGCTGCCCGTATATGTCACCCGATACAACCCCGACTGCACCTTGCGGCCGCCGATGCTCACATACATCGCGCCGTCTTTCTTCGAGACTTCAATGTCCGTCAGCGGCAGCGGCGAGGCGCTCATGAATTCTTCCTGCACGCCGGTGTAGCCGCCACCGTTCGGGGCGAGATGCACGGCATACATTTTGCCGTAGCTCCAATCGCAGATGTAGAGCGCGTCCTGATACTTGGCGGGGAATTTGGCTCCGTAGCCGAAGGCGACGCCGGTGGGCGAGCCTGGGCCGATGTCGCAAACGGCAGGCAGGCTGTCTTCCCAGCGCACGGGCCATTTCTTGCTGCACGTGCGCCAGCCGAATTCGCCGCCACTCTGCATGAAACACACGCGCGTGGGACGATACCATGGCATGCCGGTGTCCCATTCCATGTCAGCATCGAAGCCGAAGATGTCGCCCTGGCGGTTGATGGCGATGTCGTAGGTGTTGCGGGTGCCGGTGTTGATGAGTTCCCACTTTTTGCCGTCGAGATCCGTCTTCGCCAGCCAGCCGCCGGGTGCGAGCACATCGCGCATGAAGCCACGGCCCAGGATCATCGGAAAAAGCTGGTCTTCGGCCCAATGGCGCGGCACGCGGCTCGTTTCGCAGCTCGGTTCCGGCGTTTGGTTGCCGCACATCACATAGAGCGATTGGCCATCAGGTCCGAGCACCACGCCATGCGGTCCATGCTCGCCCGCCTTGCCTGGAAACGAGCGCAGCAGTTCGACGGTGTCGAATTGATCGTCGCCATTGGTGTCTTTGCAGCGGTAGAGGCCTCGACCCTGATACGCCTCGTCATTCACCACGCCATAGAGGCTGCCATTGTGAAACAGCAGGCCCTGGCAGTGGCCAAAGTCGATGCTCAGCTTCTCGATCTTCGTCTCCGACGGGCTGCCATCCAACGCAGGCGGTGTGATGCGATAGAGCGCGCCGTATTGATCGCTGCAAATCATGCGCCCCTTGTCATCCTGCGTCATGGATACCCAGGAGCCTTGATCCGCCTTGGGAACGGAATACAACAGCTCGGCCTTGAAGCCTTTGGCCATCTTGATGGCCGAAACCGGCGTGGCCTGGTCGGCAAGTTGGCCAAAGCCGGCCGTGGTGGCGAAAAACAGCGGGAGGAGGAGGGATTTCATGGGCGTGGAGAAGAAGGCGAGATGTGTTTCGGGCAGGTGGAGCAGGTCAAGACTTCGCCGTCAAAGATCAAGAGGGTCAAGTGTCGTGCCAGTGACCGTCTTGACCACTTCTTGACTCCTTGACCAAGGTTTGGCTTTCACTTCATGAGTTCCTTGACCAAGGTTTGGCTTTCACTTCATGAGTTCCTTGACCTTGCCTTCGATGGCGGCGGTCCACATGTCGTAGCCTTTGGCGTTGAGGTGCAGAAGGTCGGGCATGATTTCTTTCGGCAGCGTGCCGTCGGGCTGGAGGAAGGTGTTGCCAATGTCCATGTAGTGGACGCGTTTGCCGTCGGCAAAGCCGGAGATGAGGTTGTTGGTGGCGACGTTCTGTTTGCGCATGGCGTCGTCCTTCGTCGCGCCGCGTGGGAAGATGCCGAGCAGCAACACTTTGGTCTCCGGCAGTTTTTTGCCGAGGATGTCGAGGATCACCTTCACGCCTTCGGCAGTCTGTTCGGCAGAGCTGGTGTAAACGACGCCACCGTGTTCCACAGCGGGACGGCCCTGATGGCCGGTGTTGTTGGTGCCGATCATGAGCACGACGAGCTTGGGCTTGATGCCGTCGAAGTTGCCGTTTTGCAGACGCCAGATGACGTGCTCGGTGCGGTCGCCACCGATGCCAAAGTTCGCGGCCTTGAGAGGAGCCCAAGTTTTGGCCCAGGCTTCCTTGCCATTGCCTTCCCAACCTTGGGTGATGGAATCGCCGAGGAAGACAAGCTGCGCTTCACCCAGCTTCGAGGTGGCATTGAAGGACTCGTGACGCTCAATCCAACGTCCGTCACGCGGTTTCGGGTCGATGGCGAGATTTTTGGCGGTTTCAGCGAGGCTGACAGCGGCAAAGCAGAGCGTGGCAAGGAAGAGTGCGAGTGATTTCATGGTCGGAGGCGGCGATGATGCCGGGGAGCCATGAAACTGGCAAGCGTGATTCCACACCCGCGAGAATTTACGCCTTCAGCGCCCAGTCGAGCAGCGATTGGGCGTCCTTCCAGACGCCTTCGCTGGTGTCATTGAGGATGACGACAATGCGGCGGCGCCCGTTGCGCTCGCCCGTGGCGACCAGGCAGTAACCAGCCGCCTCGGTGTAGCCTGTTTTCATGCCGTCGCAGTAGCTGGCGCTGCGCAGTACGCGGTTCGTGTTCGCGAGATCGATGGATTTGCCGTCAGGCTTGGTGAATTTGAAGCTCTGCAGCTTCACGATCTTGCGGATGTCAGGCAGCTTGTCGGCGGCTTTGGCGATGACGGCGAGATCGCGGGCGGTGCTGTAGGGATCGTCATCACTGAGCGATGGGAGGCCGTGAGGATTGACAAAGTGGGTGTTCTCCAGGCCGAGCGCTTTCGCCCGCGCGTCCATCTTCGCAGCGAAGGCGGCGACGCTGCCGGCATTGTCACGGGCGAGCGCCTGGGCGATGTCGTTGGAGCTTTTCACCATCATCGCGGTGAGAAGATGACGGCGGGTGTAGGTCTCGCCCACCTTGAGGCCGATGCGCACCGGGGCGCATTGCGTGTCGCTCAGCTCGATGGTCACGATCTTGTCGAGATCCCCCGCCTCGACGACGAGCAGGCCGGTCATGATCTTGGTCGTGCTGGCGATGGCTCCGCGCAGATCAGGATTCTTCTCAAAGAGCACGTCGTCCGATTCTGCATCGATGACAATGCAGCGTCCGGCGGTGATCTGCGGAATCGGACCACGCAGGTTTTTGATCTCGATCTCGTGACGGACTTTCTTCGTTTTCTCAATCTCCTCGGCCAGTTGCGCCTTGAGTTGTGCGACCGTGGCTTCGCGGGCCGCAACGTCCGCCTTGTCCTGCTCAATACGTTGGCGTTCGGCGGCGATTTCGCGTTCGCGCTTGGCGACACCGGCGACCTTGGCCTCCACCTCCTCCTCACGCCACTGGAGCTGCTGCTCGCGTTTGGGATCATCACAGCCGGTGATGGAGGCGCAAAAGAGGCCGGTGAGCAAAGCACGGCGTGCGTGGCGAAAATGGAGGCGGGTGATCATTTCAGAGTTCGAGGAGAAGTTCCTTCAGGCGGGCGACGGGCCACTGGCCGGGAGCATTCGAGACACCAATGAAGCCGTAATTCAACAGACTTCCACATTTTGCCAGCACCAGTCGTGAAACACGACCCCAAGGGCCCATGCCCATGACGGAAAGACGCAGGCGGTGCGTTTCACCCGCCAGTTTCATGAGGCGGATCAGATCGTCCTGTGTGTTCAGGTAGGTGGCGATCTTCACGGCATCAAGTCCGGCCTGCTGGGCAAAATTCACCGCACCACGGAGCACTTCATCGGCGGGTGTGGCCTGGAAATCGTGAAACGAGCCGACCACCGGCACACCGGCGGCGCGCGCTTTGGCAATCGTGCCCTGCATCTGGGCGGCGCTGCGCAGTTCGAGGTCGATGAGCGTGGCGAGGTCCAGCAGCGGCTCGATCATGGCGGCACGGGCCGCTGGATCTTCGGCTGCCTGCCCCCCTTCGGCCGGGTGGCGGGCGGTCAGGAGCAGCGGCAGCTCATTTCCGGCAAGCCGGGCACGCAAATCGTCCACAGGCAGCTTCAACTGGTCCAGCCGCAGCTCTGCCACGTCACACAAGGCGGCACGCGAAGCCGCATCCAGCGACGTGAAATGCTCCAAGGCCGCTGAATCAGCCACCACCCCCACCGCGAGGGGACGGGAGGAGAAGAGCAAGTTTTTGGAGGAAACGAGTTGTGCCATTGGCTAGGTTGACTATAATTTCAAGAAATCTGAATAAATTTCAGCTACTATTACCGACATTATGCTGGGCCGGAAGCCAGAAATCAATTTGCAGCTCACAGAGTTGTTCGACAGCGCGTTGCTGGCGTTCTGCCTGTGGTTCGGGCATTTCCTGCGCTCGGAGCTTGTGCCGGTGTTCATGCCGGACGCGGCGGAGATTCCGCCACTGGAGAAGTTTTACTGGGTCATCGCGGTCGTGGCCCCGTTCACGCCCATCGTCTTGGAGGCGCGAGGCTTCTATTCAAACATCTATAACAAGACGCCCGGACGTTCCGTGCGCCAGCTTGTGGAAGCGCTGGCCGTCATCGGCATGTGCATCGCCTTCTGCATGGTGTTCTTCAAGTGGTCGGTCGAAAGCCGAGCCGTGGTTATCTTCTCCGTCTCCCTCGGGGCCCTGTCACTGCTGCTGCGTGAGGCCTGGCAGCGCGACAAACTGCGCCAGCAGATGATTTCTGGCAGAGGCCGTGAGCGCGTGATCATCGCCGGCGCACAGAGCGACTTGGACGCCTTCCTCACCAACATGAGCGCCGAACAACGTGCCGAGATCGAAGTCGTGGGGCAGATCGACATCACGCAGCGTCCGGTGGCAGAGCTGGTGGCAGCCTTGCACGAGCATTCCATCAGCCGCGTGCTCTTTGCCGCGCAGCATGTGCATTTCAGCAAGATCGAGGAGGCCGTACAGGCCTGTGAAACTGAAGGCGTCGAGGCCTGGATCGCCGCCGATTTCTTCCAGACCGCCATCGCGCGTCCGACCTTCGACGTGCTCGGTGGACGCCTGATGCTCGTGTTTCACAGCACGCCCCAGGCCTCATGGGAACTGCTCTTCAAAGGCATCGTCGATCGCGTGGGTGCGCTCATTCTACTGCTGCTTTCGCTGCCGGTCTGGCTGGTGGCGATCATTGGCATCCGCCTCGGATCACGCGGCCCGGTTTTCTTCAAGCAGGAACGTGCCGGCCATTACGGCAGGGCCTTCACCATGTGGAAGTTCCGCACCATGCATCAGAACGCCGAATCACAGCGTGCGGAACTCGAAGAACACAACGAGATGGACGGTCCCGTTTTCAAAATCACCAACGACCCGCGCATCTTCGCTTTCGGCAGATGGCTGCGTCGCAACAGCATCGACGAACTGCCACAGCTCATCAACGTGCTGCGCGGCGAGATGAGCCTCGTCGGCCCGCGTCCCCTGCCCGTCTATGAGATCCAGCGCATCGAAAAGCATGCGCAGCGCCGCCGCCTCAGCGTCAAACCCGGCCTCACCTGCCTGTGGCAGGTCACCGGCCGCAACGGCATCAAAAACTTCGAGGAGTGGGTCGCCCTCGACCTCAAATACATCGACAACTGGTCCCTCTGGCTCGATTTGAAGATCCTCGCACAGACGCTGCCCGCCGTGATTCGCGGCAGCGGTGCGAGTTGAGTTCAGGATTCGCTGTTACCATCGTCTGAACTGTGGCACAGAGGCGTCACATGAAAGTAGAACGCCTCAAATACGTCATCTGGGCCGCCGACATGAACCGCGCCGTGAATTTCTACGCGCAGGTCTTCGGTGGCACCATCCTCAAGCAAAACGACATCATCAGCGAGGTGTCCATCTGCGATGGCATCATCGGCATTCATGGTGGCGGCGAAGGCAGCCGCACCTGGACCGGCCTGAGCTTCCAGGTGCCGGACGTGATCGAAGGCGCGCGTGAAATCGTCACCGCAGGCGGTCAGCTCACGCGTGAGCCGCAGCCCGAAAATGGCGAACCGCCGCATCTTGCGATGTGCGTGGACACCGAGGGCAATGAAATCATGCTCACACGCAAACGCGCACACTGATTCCCGTGCATTGTAGTCCCGC
>CAMCWM010000157.1 GCA_945882215.1 Akkermansia muciniphila
GGCGAGTTTGGCATAATTGAGCGAGGTGTCGGGCTTCGTCGGGTCTTCGTGACCGGTGAAGATGGTGAGCTGGGACGCATGCGAGCGATGCGTGACCGGAATGCCCGCGTAGGCTGGCCCCGCGATGGCAGAGGTGATGCCGGGCACGATTTCAAATTTCACGCCTGCTTCGTAAAGCTCAGCGGCTTCCTCCGCACCGCGTCCAAACAGCACCGGATCGCCACCCTTCAAGCGCGTGACCGTTTTGCCTTCCTTGGTGAGCTTGACGATGAGCTTGTTGATCTCCTCCTGCGGCAGCGTGTGATCGCCCGCCTTCTTGCCGACGTAGATGCGCTCGGTGCCGGGTTTGGCGTAGCGCAGGTGCTCGGGATTGCAGAGGTAGTCATAGACGAGCACGTCAGCGGCCTCGATGCATTCCTTGCCCTTGAGCGTGAGAAGTCCGGGATCGCCGGGACCGGCGCCGACGAGATAACAGATGCCAGGGGTGGTTTTCTTGGAGGCCATGATGGGAAAAGGGCCGCCAAAGTGTCGAAACCACGGCTCACCGCAAGGAGGGATGGCATTGTTTCCCTTTTGCCGAGGATTCCAGCGTTCCATAGTCTGCCCATGCCTGCTGCTCCTATCATGCTCAACATCCCATCTGCCTGCGATCCTTCTGAACCTGTGCTGCTGGCGATTTCAGGCGGGCGGGACTCGGTGGCACTTCTGCACCTGCTGCTGGAGGCCGGATTCACGAATCTGATCCTCTGCCATCTCAATCACGGCCTGCGGGGCAAGGAGTCGGACGGCGATGCGGCGTTCGTGCGGCGTCTGGCGAAGAAGCTGGAGTTAAAATGCGAGATCGAGGAGGCGGATGTGACGGCGCTGGCCGAAAAACGTCGTCTTTCGGTTGAAACCGCGGCCCGTGAGGCGCGGCATGCGTTCTTGCTGCGCATGGCGGAGAAACACGACACTTGGGTCGTTCTGCTGGCCCATCACGCCGAAGATCAGGCGGAGACGATTCTGGCGAATCTCTGCCGTGGCAGCGGATTGGCCGGTCTGGCGGGCATGCACGCGGTGCAGCGGCTCGATTCGGGCCTGCATCTCGTGCGGCCGCTGCTGCACGTCCGGCGTGGCGAAATCGACGCTTATCTCAAATCAAACCGCTTCAAGTTCCGCGAGGATTCGAGCAACACCTCGCCGAAACATCGCCGCAATCGCCTGCGGCATGAAGCGCTGCCGCTGCTGAATGATATTTTCTCCCGTGACGTGGTGCCGCAGGTGCTTCGCCTCGGATCGCTGGCGGAGCAGGATGATGACTGTTTGCAGCGTCAGGCTTTCGCGTTCTTAACCGCTCCGCAGCAGGTGAATGAGGATCGCTCGCTTTCCATCACCAAGGAACTGCTGGCACTGCATCCTGCCGTGTTGTCCCGCGCGTTTGCGCTTTGGTTCCGTGAAGTGATGGAACTGCCCGGCATCGAGCATGATGAGATCGAAGCCGCGATGTCAATGCTCGCACCCGATGGTGCTGCCAAGATCAATCTCCCGCATGACAAACATCTGCGCCGCAAAGCGAAGCGGCTGTGGGTGGAGTAAAAGCCTTTCCGATTCCAGCCTTGAGCTGGTTTTTGGATTGACGTCAGCGCCGACAATGCGTCAGCATCGGAGAAATCGAATCATAATATGAAAAAGCATATTCTGTTCTGTTTGATTCTCCTCGTGGCGCCGTCACAGACCGCGCTGGCATTTGAAAGCCCTGGCCTGGGACCGGACATCAACCTCAGCCCCACCGCCGGGCAAAATGAGCGTCCTTGGAAACTATGGGTGCGCACCTTCATCGGTTACGATGACAATGTGCAGGAGATTGGCAGGGCCACCTTCTTCCGCGGCGACACTGCCAGTGGGTTTCTGGGTTTCACCGTGGAGGGAAGCTATCAACTGCTGAATGAGAATGACTGGATCGCGGGCGTGGCGCTGCGTTTTGACCAGATGCTATATTTCGATGACGCCCAGTCGCAGGCACCGGCAGGATTCATGACCATCGATGCCAGGGATTACAACTACACCATCGTCAACCCGGCGGTGTATGTGGCGCGGCGGTTGAATCCGCAGGGACCGGTGCCATTGATCGCACGGGTGGTTTATGATTATCGTTCTGAGTCAGCGCAGGTGCTAGGAGGGCAGTATCAAACCTTGACCCTCGGTCTTGGCGCACAGTTGTCGGATGCTTGGAGTGCGGATATCGCCTATGCGCATGGCTGGGATGACTTCCACGTGCTCTATCCTCCTTTTCTCCCGCCCCAAAACATGGAGCGTGATGCGGAGCGTGACAGTCTCACGCTGGCGATCTCTTATCTCTTCAATCAAAAGCGCACCCGCGCTACGCTGTCCTACTCGCTCATGCGCAATGACTCGGAAGGGCAAAACTGGGCTTATGATGGGCAGGCGATCAATCTACAGGTCAAGACGCTGCTAAGCGGACCGCTGGCGCTTGCGGTTCAGCTTGGTTACGCAGATCGTGACTATGTCGGTTTCGCCGCGCCATCGCCGTTCACCCCGCCTCCGGGGCGCAGAGATCTGGACATTTACTCGGCCGGGGTGCAGCTGCTTTACAAGATCAGCCCGCGGTGGACGGCGGATGTGTTTTACAATTACAGCTCGATCCAGTCTGACATCGCCCTGTTTGACTCCAATCGAAGCATCTTCGGCATGGGCCTGCGCTATGACTTCTAACCGCTGACCAAGTCCACCCCGATCTCTCCTTATGAGAATCTTGATTTCTCCTTCATTTCTGAGCCGGACATTCATCCTGGCGGCTTTTTCGGTGCTGGCGTTGGCTTTGTCCGGGTGCGAGCTTCTTGGGGTTATCAACCCTGCTCTCGACCCTGACAGGGTAACCACGGAAGTTACGGAGATCCCGGCAGGTTATCCCGAGGGAGGGACGATTCGGAAGACGCGCATATTCCAGATGACCAAGTTTGCGACTACAGACGTCACGATCTACAAATACCCCAACGGCTATGAGAGCAACCACTTCGATCCGGAATGGCGGAAGAAGAAGCCGAAAAAAACAAGCGAGCAGTCTGTGGACTCTTTTAACTTTTCAGGACAACCTGGTTCCAGTGGTCGCACCTCGGGATCGGTCATAAGAACCTTTTAACGCCGTGGCATGGCGTGGGTTTACTCCATGATTTCATACTGACCACGAACCTCCACCCTGATCTCCCATGAGAACTTGGAGCCTCTCTTCCGTGCTACGCCAGACATTCATGTTGGCAGCCATTTCGGTGCTGGTGTTGGCCTTGTCCGGCTGTGAGATGATCGGCAACCTGCCTGATTACGTGGAGACCACGGAAGTGCCATCTGGCACCCTTGAACCGATCATCAAAAAGACTCTGTACAAGGACGGCCTGAAATCGACCGTGACCTACCACTATCCCAATGGCTATGTGAACACAGGCAAACTGGATCCGGAGTGGCGGAAGAAGAAACCGGTGTCTCCCAAGCCGCCTCTCGCTCCTCCTGCGCCCCCGCCGTATTCGTCGTTTGGCTCTCTGCGTTCGGAAGGAGCTGAGGATATGCCCGTTCCCCCGGTGCCAGAGGGGTTTGATTACCGTAAGATCGGGAAGCAACGCTATCCCCTGTCGTTGGGCATCGACGCTTTCAATTTTTCAGGGCTGCCCTTCTCCAGTGGTGCCACTTCCGGCTCTGTCATCCGCACTTTCTGACGCGGGAGACATTGTCTAGGACGGTATGTTTTCTTTCTTCATTTCGCTCTCTCAAACATCTCACCCTGATCTTGCTATGAACACACATCATCATTCCTCTCTGTCACGCACGCTTTCGTTGTGCGTGTTGCCGGTGGCACTGCTTGCATTGTCAGGCTGCACCCAAAAGGATTATCATCACGTTGGTCCTCCAACCAAAGACAAGCTCCCGGAAGGTGGGCCGATGCAGGTTGATCCCCTCAAGAAGCAAACCTCGCTGGGCGTGGACTACTTCCATTCTTCAGGGGGAGCGATCTCCAGTGGTGCCACTTCGGGAAGTGGCATGACCACCAAATTTTAGAACGGTGGCTTGGCTTGGGCCAGCACCACGATTTGTGAACGACGAACCATCCGCTCCTTTCCATGAAAACCTTGATTTCAGCTTCGCAGTTGCGCCGGATAGCCATGCTGGTGGCTTTATCGATGATGGTGATGGTTTTGTCCGGATGTGTTAATTTTAATCACCCTGATCTACAACCTCTTCCTCCGGACAAAACCAAGAAGCGAGTCGAGACATGGAAGCATTACATGTTTGGTTGGCCCGAGGACAACCCTGAACCGATAGTGCAAAAGCCACTCGTGATAGTGAAGGAGATCCCGGCGGGTTATCCCGGGGAAGGGACGATTTTTAGGACGACCACTGTAACCCCCGTCTTTGGAAAGAAATCTGAGGTAGATGTGAGGTGCGCATACCCTAATGGCTATGTCAGCGTTGGTGAGAAGCTGGACCCCGAGTGGCGGAAAAAGAGGCCGAAAAAAACAAGTGAGCAGTCTGTGGACTACTTCAACTTTTCAGGACAGCCCGGTTCCAGCGGTCACACTTCGGGATCCGTTATCAGAACATTTTGACGCCGCTGCAAGACGTGGCCTGCGCCCGGCTTCAACCTTCCAGCGTGTGGATGAACAAACCTGAGCGCAGCTTCGGCTCGAACCAGGTGCTCTTCGGCGGCATGATCTGGCCGACGTCGGAGATGGCCATGAGCTGATCGACGGTCGTTGGGAACATCGAGAAGGCGACGCTGAAGTCGCGGCTGTTCACGAGTTTTTCAAGTTCGGCCGTGCCGCGGATGCCGCCGATGAAGTCGATTCGCTTGCTCGTGCGTGGATCGTCGATGCCGAGCACGGGTTTGAGGACGCGGTCTTGCAGGATGCTGACGTCGAGCTGGTCGATGGGACTGGCGTCCTTGGCGGCTTCCCAAGTGAGCTCATACCACTGGTCCTTCAGATACATGCAGCACTGGCCGGGCTTGGTCGGTGATTTGAGCGTGGTAGGCTTCAGAGTGAAGATTTCGCCGACCTGCTTGAGGAATTCCTCGCGGTCGTTGCAGTTCAGATCCTTCACCGCGCGGTTGTAAGGCAGGATTTTGAGTTCGTTGCCGGGGAAGAGGACGCTCAGGAACCAGTTGTAGTTTTCCTCGCCGGTGTGGTTCGGATTGGCTTCGCGGCGCAGCTTGCTGACGCGGAAGGCGCTGGCGGCGCGGTGGTGGCCGTCGGCGACATAGGCGCAGGGCACCTGGCTCTCGAACAGGCTCGTCAAGGACACGCAGAGTCCCAGCGAAACACGCCAGACCTGATGCCTCACGCCATCGGGCGCGTTGATGTCATAGATCGGCTTCTCCGCCTTCAGGAAGCCATCAATCAGGGCGCTGATGCCCGGACGCTGGCGGTAGGTGAGGAAAATGGGTCCCGTGTTGGCATCGAGCGCGTCCACGAGGTTGGTGCGGTCGTCTTCTTTGTCCTGACGCGTCTTCTCGTGCTTTTTGATGATGTCCTTCTCGTAATCCTCGGTGTGGCACACGGTGACGAGACCGGTCTGGCTGTGACCGGCGATGGTCTGACGATAAAGATACATCGTGGGCTTCGCCTCGCGCGTCAGCACACCCTCCGCCTGCATGCGCTGGAAGTTTTCTTTAGCCTTCGCATACACCGGCGCGGAATACGGGTCGATTTCGGGATCGAGGTCGATCTCGGCGCGGTCCACATGCAGCAGGCTGTTCGGCTTGCCTTTGGCAAGCGCGGCGGCCTCCTCGCGGTTCACCACGTCGTAGGGGACGGCGGCGACCTCGGTGGCGAATTTGGGGGAGGGGACGAGACCTTTGAATGTGCGGATGCGCATGATTCGAGATAATACGCGGGGGGGGCTTGTCAATCCGCACTCTTGGGCTGAGCCGCCTCAAAGCTCTCCCGCGCCACTTTTCGCGCGGCGGAGACGATGTGGGTGCAGGCTTCGATGCAGAGCAGGGGGATGGCGTTCGAATCGTGATTCGGCTGCGTTTTGGACGCAGCTTCGTTGGCCATCGGTTGTGAAGCCGTCAGCGGCCACAGAATGCGGCGCATGCATTTCGTGTTCGCGCAGCATTTGCCGATCATGGCATGCGCCTGCTCGTCGGTGATGTTGTTGGCGAAGCGATACATGCCGGTTTGGCGGCCGAGCACCTCACGCAGCGGCACCGAGGCAAGTTTATCCAGCTCCAAGGCATGTGCCATGCCGAGGGCGGCAGGATAGAAGAAATCGAGGGCCAGACGCAGCTCGTCGAGCGTGCCTAGATCAAGCCGCCAGCCGCGGTTCAACGTGGGAGCGGAGTGCAGCGGACGAAACGCGCCACTGGCGTCATTGCGCGCGATGAACAAGGCATCATGCGCCGCGTGATGGACTTGCAGGCCAGCGTTGCCGCGATCCGCGATGTGACAGAGCGAAAAACTGCCATCAGGGTTCGTGGTGATGGCGATTTCACCCATCTCGTTGCGACCAGATTGCAGCCATGAAGCCAGTGCCGTCTTCAATTCGGTATTCGGCATTCGGCATTCGTCATTCACCCCATGCTTGGCATCAAAATCATTCACCTGATCCAAAATCACGTCTGCCATGTGAGGCTCGGTGCCGATGGCGCCGCTGTAGTAGAGCAGGCGGCCTTGAAGCTGGTGGGGATTGTGATGGAAGACGCCGCTTTCACTCAGGGCGGCACCGATTTCCTCGCGCATGCCGAGCAGGACGGGGATGTCCTGAAAGCTGTGCAGGCCGTCGGCAATGAAGAACGGGACGATGACGACATCGGGCGAGGTGGTCAGTTTGGCCCAGTCGGCGACGAAGGGGGCCTCCTCCATGTAAGTGTCAATGACCTCGGCGAAACCATAGTGGCCGCCACGGATGAGGGAGACCTGGTCCTGGATGGCCTTGGTGGAGTTTTCGTTCAGGCTGGTGCCGTGACCGACGATGACGAGGCTGGTGCGGTCACGCGGCACGCCTGGGGCGACTTCATCCGCGCGCTGCAAGATGAGGCGCGTCATGTTCGGGTGGATACCCACGGGATCGCAGTAATAGATCGTTTTGCCATCGCGGTGGGTGACCGGGCCGTCGAGACGCAGTTCACGCGGCAGCACCTGCTGGCAGAAGTAGCCTTCGCTGATGAAGTTCGGCACGATGTAGATGACCTCGCTGTCCACCATCTCGAACACTTCGCGCATGTTCGGCTCCTCCTTCCAGAAGCAGCAGACGACTTCGCGAAAGAGGCCACGACGGCGGATGGCGTCGGCGTGCAGGTGTGTCGGAGCGCTGGAGTCGGGGTTCACCGTGGAACCGTGACCGACGATGATGAGAGCGGCGTGTTGATGAGAGTTCAAAGGCTTGGAGAGAGCGGGAATGACGAAATCAGAATGAGGATTGACGAATGAAGTCCGAATTACGAATGGCAGGCAATGTTTGGAAGCAATTCGTCATTCGCCATTCTGGTTTCGTCATTGTTTACTCAGCCGTGGCGGAAGCGGATGTCGCGGATCTTGGCGTCGGGCAGTTTTTCCTGGAGGCGCTTGAGGATCTTCACTTTTTCGAGCGAGAGGGCGTGATGCGCGGTGGGCTGCATGAGGCGGACGGTTAAAATGCCGCGTTCAAAGGCATCGGGGCGGGTCATTTTGAAGAGGAAGCTGCCCACGATCTCCTCCCAAGCGGCGAGGATGTCCTCCAGCTTCACGCGGTTGGCCATGCCGTACTTCGCCATGATCTGAGTGGCGAGATCGCCGACCCTGAGCGCGGGCAGGTCGATGAGCGGGCCGTTGTCCACGCCACGCCACGCGGAGAGCAGGTTGTGGCGCAGGCGCATGGTGGCGGTGGGCTTGCGGTTGTTCATGGGCGCATGCTAGACGGCAATTGGCGGGTGCTAAATCGCAAATTTCAAATCTCGCAATCCCGGAAGGCACCGCTATGGATTCCGCCCGCCATTTCCCCCAGCCATGTCCGACGTTACCCTTCCCATCGAGCACACCGATCCCATCAACGCGCAAATCCTCTCCGTGAGCGAGGATCGCGTGAAAGGTTTTCATCAGCATCCGTTCCAGTTCATCGCGGAGCAGAGCGGGCTGCCGTTCGACACGGTGGTGGAACGCATCCGTGCCATGCTGAAGGGCGGTGTGATTCGTCGCGTGCGGCAGACCTTGCTGGCGAACAAGCTCGCCGAAGGTGCATTGGTGGCCTGGAAGGTGCCCACGGAGAAATTGGAAGGTGCGTTCGAGTTCCTCTTCAAGCAGGACCCCTTCAGCGGCCACGTCGTGCTGCGCAGCACGGACCGCGAGGTCAGCGGCAGTGATTTCCGCCTGTGGACGACCCTCAAGGTGCCGCAGGACCGCGCCATCAACGACCATTGCGATGTGCTGAAGCGCCTCATCGGCGCGGAGGATTACTACACCATGCAGGCGCACGGCATCTTCGCCCTCGGCGTCGGCCACGTGCGTCGCAAGACCATGGAGCCCGGCGAAAAGGCCGACGAGCCCGCGGTGATGATGACCACCAACATCGCCGACCTCGACGAGGAGGAGTGGAATGTGTTGCTGCATCTCAAGGGTGATCTTTCCTCCGAGGAAATCGGCCCGGAACCCTGGGCAGGCCGTGCCAAGGACGCGGGCGTCTCGATGGAGAAATTCTGCGAGGTGGCGAAGAGTCTGGATGCCAAAGGCGTCATCGGCCGCTTCTCCACTTTCCTGGAGCACGTCAAGCCCAGCGCCACGGGCCAGCGCGTCACCCGTTTCAATGCCCTCTTCCACTGGAAGGTGCCGAAGGGCATGGAAGAACGCGCCGGCGGCGAAGTGGGCCGCCATCCCATCATGACACACGCCTACTGGCGTGAAGGCGGCGAGCGCTTCGCCAACGTGAACATCATGGGCGTCATCCACGGCACCGACAAAGACACCGTGCTCGCCCACAAGGCCGCGATTGACAAACATCTCGTCGAGACCGGCATCCCGGTTGAATACACCAACGTCTTCTGGGGCGGCCGCAGCGAGATCAAGCCCAGCGAGATCTCACCGATCGTGTTCAAGGAATGGCACGCCAAGTGGGCGGATGTGCCGGGACCGGTGGTGTGAGGCGGAACGATTTTTCGCTTAACGACCCAGCTCAGCGACGGCCTCGGCGGCGGCGGTGGCGGTGGAGCGCACCGTGCGCTCACGAACTCCCGCGACGCTCGAACGGACGGCGGTGAGGCCGTTCGCTGCAGCGCTCTGGTTAGGCCGCAATCGTTGCATAAGCTGAAGATGCCTGAACCACGATAGTCGCACCAGACATGAAATGAATGCCAGTGAGCCAACGCGGGTCTGGTGTCTTGGTTGGGTCGGGCATAAATACTCCATCTGCCCACTCCTCGTCTGTCCAATACCCAAACTCGCTGACGCAATCGTCTTCGGTGAAGGGAAGCTCCGTATCGCGAGGAAGGAATCGGAACTCGCTAACCTCTCGGAACTCCACGCTCACCGAGGCTGGTGTGCCGCCAGCAACCCAGTCACCCGCGGAACGCCTCCAACGCAACGTAAGAGTCCGATGCTCTACCGAGTAGTCGAGGCCACAAAAATCGAAGTTGTTGTGTAGGTCGAGTTCGTGTGGCGGCTGCGACAGATAAATACCGTCCTTGATTTCAAAGTCGCGTCGCATAGCGGCCTAACAGTGTGGATGGTTAACAGATCGTGAGGTTTGTCAGCAGCTTTATCGCCAACGTTTTTGTCGGAAAAGTACGGGCTGTGGTGCTCATGGGTGTCGTTTTACCCTCCTATGCCGTGGATGGGCAACAAAAAGGTGACTTTGCAACGGCATAGGAGGGTAAATTTCATGTGTGACTATTCCAAACCCTCAACCCAGACAGGCGGTTAGGCTGCGCGGTGGGGAATGGCGGGGCGCGGGGGATCGACAGACGGGCGTGTCTATGGTACGGGCCAGCGGTGCGTGCTGATTTTCCTGTTTTGGGCTGCTTTTGACACAGTGGAGGGCGTGGTGGCACGAATGACAAAAATTTATCAGCCTGATTCTCAAGGCGCTAGGGTAAACGGCTGATTTTATTCTCGACTCAAACAGGGTTGAGATATAAAAAGCCATTAATTCATGCGCTCAACCTCGCGTGAAGGGCTCGCGGATGATTCCACCGAATTCCTCGTTCCCGCAGGCAGGCTCACGCGCCACCTGGAAGGATGACTCGTGCCGGGCGGGGGTGCTTCCAACCGGGGGCATGAAGGCGGGCCCTGGCGTCTGGGGCAGGGGTGGGAGACGAGCCTGGCAGGGGGCTGTCCAGTGGCAGAATCTGACGGTCAGATTCAGGGCACGGAGGCTCCAGTGGCAGCATCGGATGATCGGATTTGGGCCACGGAGGCTCCCACAGCGGGATCGGATGATCCGATTCGAGGCACGGAGGCTCCAGTGGCGGGATCGGATGATCGGATTCGGGACACGGAGACTCCAGCGGCAGAATCGGATGATCAGATTCGGGCCACGGAGACTCCGGTGGCGGAATGGGGTGACGTTTTGGCGCCACCACCCCCTGCGGAGGCCGATTGGGCTCGAAGGAGGCGGGCTGCGGCCATGAGAATCGTCCGTTTTGACCAGGGCTTTCGTCTTGATGATCCCAATATCCGATTTGGGGCCACGGACGACGCGCCCGCCTACCAGATCGAGTTAGGAGAACCTGGCTACATCAACACCGCACCCACCCTGGGTGCCCATCAACCGAAGAAAGGAACGAAAACCATGAACGAAACACCGGAAAACCAGAAAGTGCTGCTCGCGCTCGCCAAGGAGATGCGGGCCGCTGCGGTCACGCTGCAGGACGTCATCGGCCTGCATCATCATCGGGATACCACCCTCAATGCGGCGATCCTCAAACTGGAGGGCGATCCCGCCGCCGCGCCCGGCAGCAATGCCAACAAGGGCAGCCAGCTGGTCTTCAAGATGTGCGAGGATGCCGCGAAGGACGCCCGCACGGCGATGAAAGCCCTGAGCGACGGCGAGGTGAAGAAGCTGCTCACCGCCTACCGCGATGTGATGGAGAACGTGCATGGCCGTGCGCACAACGCCGGCTGGGCAGCGGCGGGCTTCACCCAAAAGCCCCGCGTGCCGGAGAAACACGACGAGCGCCAGACGCTGCTGGCGGCGATGCGCTCCTACCTGGCGGCGAACGCCGGCCATGAAGCCTCCCTGCCGCAGCCGAGCGGCCCGCCGCTGGCCGTGACGGCCGCCGCCGCGCTGGCCCTGGGCGCCACCTTTCAGGCGGCGCGCGACCTGGTGAACACCAAGGAAAGCGACCAGGCGAACTGCAAGACCCTGCGGGACGCGGACAAGGACGCGCTCTCCGGCGAAGTCAGCGGCACCATCACCGAGCTGCGCGGCCTGCTGGCGGCGGATGATGCGCGCTGGGAGGCCTTTGGCCTGAACATCCCGGCCCACCCCAACCCGCCGGAGGCGGTGAGCAGCCTCATCATGACCGCCGTGGGCGCTGGCAAGGAGGAGCTGGCCTGGACCCGCGCCCGCCGCGCCACGTACTACCGGATTTTCATCAAGATCGACGGCGTGGACGCCGATTTCCGTTTCCTGAAGCGCGACAGCGACCTCGACCACACGCTCCCGAACCTGACGCCCGGCACGACGATCTCGGCCTATGTCATCGCCGCCAATGACGGCGGCGAGGCCGCGCCCTCGCCGACGGTGACGAAGGTGGTGGGGGCGTAGCAAGGATGAATGAAGAATAACGAATGACGAATGCTGCGATGAAGGGTGCGCGTGATGACAAGATTTCCGTGCGTGGGCCTGAGACGCGCACGGGAGGCCGGTTGGTTCCCGGCTCAGTCGTTGGGGCAATGGCGGGGCGGTCTTTGGCATGGGGCCGCTCCGCTCATGGGAGCAAAACCACCTCACTCGCCCCAGCGGCCTTCGGGGGCGTTTTTGGTTTCGGCGGGGCGTGTCCAGACGCCGGGGGAGGTCTGGGTGAAGGGCCGGACGGTGGTGTGCTGCCATCCGAAGCAGGGCAGCGCGGCAGCGGCCTGCTGGCGGATCGCCTGCCACCCCGGCCCGCGCACGGCACCGGGGGTAAGGCAGTCACAGTCCTCGGGGGCCAGGGCTTCGAGAGCCTGGCTGAGCGCCTGCAACGCGCCCCGCTGCTCAGATGTGAGGCCCAGGTCGGCGTCGTTCTGCGCCGCTCTCCAGGCCGCCTGGAAATCCTCGTACAGATCGCAGGTCAGGCAGCCGGGGGCGTTGAGCCGCTGCTGCTCCTCTGGAGGCAGGGCCAGCATGACGAGGGCGTCTTTGAGCAACCCGTTTTGAAGTCCTATGGCCACGGTGGCGGGTGCGGTTGGGGCCCGACTCAGCGCTCCGCCTTCCGGGGTGAATCGCAACCCGGCACCGGACTGCCCAGCGGCTTGGCTGATGACGAGCGACAGCACGGAGAACCCGCCCAGCGCCGGCTCCGTGAGCGTGTCCCAGTCCACCCGCGCACACTCGGCGGTGAGCGTCGGCAGGTCGGCCGGAGGAACCCACACTGGCAGCGCCGCCGACAGCAGGCGGGAGAGGGCGGGCATCTCGCCCGCCCGTCCGCTGGCCCATCCGGCCAGACCGTACCACGCCTCCGGCTCCAGCTCGGTCAGTTGGATCGCGTCGCGTGGCCCGCTGACATCCGGGAACCAGAGGCAGCAGGAAACACCGGGCAGCTCCCTCCGCGCCGCCGAAGGATCAAGCGCCAGCTCCGCTGGGGCGAGGGTGGAGGCGGCGTTGACACGGAAGGTCATTGCAGCAGAAAGGTCGCGA
>CAMCWM010000158.1 GCA_945882215.1 Akkermansia muciniphila
CTGGATCGACGGCGACGGCCCTGCGCGCCGCCAGCTTGAAGACGCGCCCTGGACGGCCTCCAAGATCGCACGCCGTGTGTTTAAACATGCGATCTTTCTTCTCATCTCCGCCGCCATCGCCCACATCTTTCTCAGCTACTTTGTTTCGATCAAGTCGCTCTATGAGATGATGCAGCACTCGCCCGCGCATCATGCCAAGGCCTTCGGCGTCGTGCTGTTTCTCACCGGCGCGTTGTATTTCTCATTCAGTTGGTTCCGTGAGCAGTTCTGCATCATTCTCTGCCCCTACGGCCGCCTTCAATCCGCGCTCACGGACGACAACTCCGTCGTCATCGGCTACGACAAAAAACGTGGTGAGCCGCGTGGCAAGGCCACCGTCGAAAAACCGGCCGGCGATTGCATCGACTGCCGCCGCTGTGTGCAGGTCTGCCCCACCGGCATTGACATTCGCAACGGCCTCCAGTTGGAATGCATCGGTTGCGCCGCCTGTGTCGATGCCTGCGACGACATCATGACCAAGCTCAAGCGTCCGAAAGGGCTCGTGCGCTACGACTCCTACATCGGCCTCCAGGGCGGAAAAACACGGCTCGTTCGTCCTCGCACCATCTTCTACACCCTCATGCTGGTCGTCGGGGCAGTCGCCTTCAGCTTCGCCATCACGCGCATCTCGCCGCTGCGGGCCAGCGTCGTGCGCATGGGCGGCGCTTCGTTCTACGTCGATGCCGGAATCATCCGCAATCAGTTCCAGCTCCGCATCATCAACAAGCGCAATGCCGAGTCCACCTACAAGATCGAACTCATCGGTGCTGTGCCGGCCACCTTGAAGATCATCGGTGTCGATCAAACCATCACACTCCCGCCCATGGGCGAGGATTTGAAGACCCTCGTGCTCACCCTGCCGCAGGCCGACTTCAAAGAGCACTTCAAGTTCCGCATCAAAGTCACAGATGCCGCTCGTGGCGACAGCAGCGAGACCCGCGTCATGGAATACCTCGGCCCCGATCCGAAGGCCCCGCCTGCCGCTGCGCTCAACGCCAAAGACTTCATCCGCTAAACAGGGCTTCCTAACACATCACCTTTGCTTCTCCCGCCATGATTCCGAAATGCATCTCCAGCCGCCCTTGGCTCTTCGTGGCCGTCGCCTTCATCGGTTTCGTCTCCTGGTGGGTCTTTTTCATCACGCTCGCCATCAAAAACGCGCCGCCTGAGATTCCGCTGACCACTCGTGCCGTCCATGCAGTCCATTGATACCAGCGCCGCCGCCTTTCTGGCCGGACTCGTCACCAGCGTCCACTGCGTGGCCATGTGCGGTCCGTTGTCCTGCTCCTGGGCGGTCACCGCCAAGTCTGGTGCGTCCAATTTCATGCGCGACACCGGCCTCTATCATGCCGGCAGGCTCGTTTCGTATGCCGTCGTCGGTTCCATCGCCGGTATGATCGGCATCATGCCCCTGAGCTTCTTCCAGCATGGTGCAGGCATCGTTTTGCCCTGGCTGCTCGTCATCGCCTTCGCCATCGTCGGCATGGGTTTGGAGACCTATCTGCCCAAGCCGCAATTCCTTCGCGCTGGAGTCCGCCGCATCCAAAGTTTCGCCTTCCGCATGCCCGGTGCCGCACGCGCCGGCCTCCTCGGCTTTGCAACACCGCTGCTGCCCTGCGGCCCGCTCTATTTAATGTTCGCCCTTGCCATGGCCAACGGCTCCGCCATCAAAGGCGCCGAATTCGCCTTCGCCTTCGGTCTCGGCACGCTCCCACTCCTCTGGATCGCCCAAACCCAGCTCCATCTCATTGGCGGCAAAGTGCAGCCTCAGACCATGCGCAAAATCCAGCGCACCCTCGCCTTCACCGCCGCCCTCATCATGGCCTGGCGCCTCCGCGGCACCCTCGACTTCGGCAGCGAGGAGATCCCAAGCTGCTGCCACGCCGTTTTGTAAAGCAGCGCGGTTGCGCCGCAACTGGGATCCAGCTTCTTGTCTGCGCTCCTGGAATCTGAATTGTGACGCAAACGAGCTATTGATCACCCGTGCTTCATCAAGGTTCACGCCGCTTTTCCCAAGAGTGTCGGTGAATCCATTGCTCATTCTCAAACTGAAAATCAAGCCGCCAACCACGCCCGGTCAAAGCCGGGTGCGCGTCACCTGCGGCTTGATCGGACCCAAAGTTTCACGCATTGTCGTCACCGCTGCCTTATCACCTATGGCAGCAGCCAGAAGAACACAATCGCCACCGCGGTCGGCGGCAGCGCTCCGAGGAACAAGCCCAACGGGCTGATGCCCTCGCTGCCAAATGCCTTGGCGGTTTGCAAAATGCCGACACCCGCAGGATTCGGGGCATTGGCGATGACAGTGAGGCCGCCGCCCGTCACCGCGCCGGCGACAAGGGCGTATTGAAGATCCGGCGTGATGCCTTCGACCAGTGAACCGAGATAAGTGAGCGCGGCGTTGTCTGTCAGCGCGGTCAGACCGGTGGCCCCGAAATACAAGGTGGCTCCATTCATGCCTTCGATCAGCGGTTTGAGCCACCAGGACTGCAAGGAGCCCAGCGTGACGAGTCCGGCGAGGAAGAAGCCCACGAGCAGGCCCTCACGCAGCTTCAAGTTGTCCTGATACTCCCGCGTGGCGGTCACCAGGCCGAGGAAGACCATGAACACACCGAAAAACACATCCGGGTGATGAGCGAAGCCGACGACGGCGGCCAGGAAGCCGAGATGCGCGAGCGTGAGCCACGCGGGAATGGCAGCGCTGGGATTCGGAGCGGGCTTGATGCCTTGCAGTTCTTTGCGAAACACCAAGACCACCAGCGCCGTGGAAACGAAGCAGCTTGCCGCCGCCCGCCAGCCAAAGTGCGTGAGCATGAACAGCGTGTCCCACTCCCATTTCGCCGCCACCATGAGCACCGGTGGCGCCGCGAAGTGCGTGAGCGTGCCGCCGATGGAGACATTCACAAACAGCAGGCCCAGCGTCGCGTAGGCCAGCTTCAAACTGATGCCACGGTCAAAGTAACGACGCTTCAGCACCAGCGCGAGCAACGTCATGGCCGCAGGCTCGGTGATGAACGAGCCCAGCAGGCTGCCGACGGACAAGGCCGTGCCGTAAAACGCCACGCTCTCCGTCATCGGCAGCAAACGCGCGATGAACGAGATGAAACTCTCCGCCAGCTTCACCACCGGACGTGTGGCAGCCACGACCATGACGACGAGGACGAACTTCGGCTCGGTGTAGTTCAGGCTCTCGATGTACACGACGGCGTCATGCACGGAGCCTTTGAGCGCCGCGATGCCCACGAACAACGCCGCCGCCCACAACCCGAACACAACCTCCGTTTCCGCCAGGAAATGCAGCAGGTTCTCCTGAATCGAGCCTTTGGGATGCTGATGAGCCCAGTGCGCGAAACGCTTCACCGAGAAGGTGTGCAGCACCGCGAGTCCAAACAGCACGCTGGCAAGAATTTCAATCGGAGTGGCGGTCATAGTGAGGGGGATTTTTCCAGTGTACTCAAGATGTAGAAAACATAAAGCGTCAGCAGCACAAAACCCCGCCAGCGGCCCAGCAGGCCACTCTGTCCAGGCAGGATCAGGAGCGTGGTCACCACGCCAAACGCAAGGCTGGGCATCAACTCCGACGGCTTTACCTGAAACGGATGAATGAGCGCGGCCACCGATGCGACGAAGAGCGAATTGAACACATTGCTGCCCAGGATGTTCCCCAGGCCCACATCGTGCTGGCCCCGGCTGCGCGAGATGATCGTCGTCGCCAGTTCTGGCGTGCCAGTGGCCAGCGCGATCACGACTGCGCCGACGATGAAGGGACTCCATCCCAGCGCCAGCGCCATCCCCTTGCCTCCATGCACCACGAACTGCGCCGCCCCGATGAGCAATGCCAGACCCGCCACCACTTGCACCACGATCTTGAGCGATGACGCACGGCCCGCCTCAATGATCTCCTCCTTGTTTCTTGCGCGGTGTCGCCGGGCATGTCGCACCACCATGACCAGCCATGCAACAAACAAAGCGAGTAGCACCATGGCATCAAGCCGTGAGAACCAGCCATCCCACAGTACCGCTGCCATGATAAAGGGCACAGCCAAGGCACAGTTCCAGTCGCGCCGCACTCCGGCGTCATCCACCTTCATGCCGGATAGCGACAGCACCAGGGCCAGCACCAGCGCGATGTTCACCACATTGCTGCCCAGCACATCGCCGAGTGAGATTTGCGGCACGCCGTCCTGCGCCGCCTGAATCGCAACCAGCAGCTCTGGAGAGGACGTGCCAAAGGCCGCCACCGTGACACCGATCACCGCCACCGGCCATCGCGCCCATCTTGCCAGCCCCACCGCGCCATCCACAAAGAGCGAGCCACCCAGCCATGCCAGCGCCACGCCGACCAGAAGGAAAAGAATGGAGATGATCATGCGCGGTAGAGCTCATGCTGGCTGCTGCTGTGGATGTGGCAAGCGATGGATATCGAGGGTGGGTGAACACCCCATTTCTAGCGCGAGACCGGGGTCTTATGATCGCGGCCTTATGACACCTCATTCCACGCCCGACACCGAGGAAGCGATGCCTTTCACCACTGCCGCGGCTTTGGATGCCACGGAGCCGCTGGCTGGCAATGCCACGCCTTTTGTTCCCACCGAGGATGAAGTCGCCCACAGAGCCTATCTCAAGTTTCAACATCAGAATGCGCCAGACGCCGATGATGTGACACATTGGCTGGCCGCTGAAACGGAACTGATTGCCGAGCACGCTCTGGTGGGGACGTGAGTACACCAGCAACACCGCCCTATCTATGAACACATCTCTCCAAACCATCCTCGTCGCGGTCGATTTTTCCACCGGCTCACGCGCAGCCGTGGAGCAGGCCGGTCGTCTGGCGCTGTATCACGGCGCCAGCTTGCATGTGCTGCATGTCATTGATTCTTCTGCCCTGGCATCTCTTGCAGAAAGCCGTGGCGAGGCATTTGATTCTGCGGCTCAATTTTCAACGGCAGGTGGCAGGCAGGCATTGGAGAGCTGGCTGGCGCAGTCCAACCTCCCGGATGGATGCACGATCACGCTGGTCATTGGTGTGCCGCTGCATGAGATCCTGGAGCACACGAAATCGCTGGGCGCTGATCTGCTGGTGGCAGGCATTGCAGGTGCGGGTGAGAACTCCGTGGGCGCGGGTTCCGTGTCCAGCAAGCTGGCGCGCAAATCGGTGGCGCATGTGCTGCTGGTGCGTGCGGACCAGTCGCAGCCGTTTCAAAAGATCGTGGCCTGTGTTGATTTTTCCGAGCATGCGCAGCGCGTGCTGGCCCTGACGCGGGAGCTGGCGCTGCAAGACCATGCCAGCGTGGATTTTCTCCATGTCTGGGCGGACCCCGGCTCGATGCTGCCGGTCATGGGACCGTTTGGCGAGTCGGGCCTGAGCATGGCCAATGCCACACAGGCTCCGCGTGATGAACTGACCACGGCGCTCCAGACGCATTTGCACGAATTCATCCACAGCAGCGTCGAAGGTCTCACCCACTTCGAAGTTCTGCATGAGGACCGCAAAACAGGCCGTGGCATCGCCGATCATGCGCGTGAGGCGGGTGCGGACCTCATCATCATCGGTGCGCTGGGTCGCACGAATCTGCGTTACCTGCTGTTAGGCTCCACCGTTGAGCGTGTGCTGATGCAAAGCGCGTGCTCCATGCTCGTGGTGAAACCGGCGGAGGATTGAGCGGGAATGGATTGCAGCAGCGATACTGATGCGCCCAGTGCGCGAAGCGCTTCACTGAAAACGTGTGCAGCACGGCCAGCGCAAACAGAACAGACACAAGAATCTCATTGGGAGCGGCGGTCATGAATGGCCGGGATTTTGCTCCAAGGTCATCAGCAGATAGGCGACGTAGAGCGCCAGCAGCAGCATGCCGCGCCAGCGGTGGATGTGCCCGTGCCGTGCGGGCAGGATCAACAATGTGGTGAGCACGCCGAAGACCAGGCTGGGCTGAATCTCCGGCAGTGACACTGAGTAGGGCTTGATCAAAGCCGCCACGGAGGCAATGAACAGCACATTGAAAATGTTGCTGCCGAGGATGTTGCTCAGTCCCACATCATGATGGCCTCGAATGCGGGAGATGAGCGTGGTGGCCAGTTCCGGGGTGCTGGTGGCGGCGGCCACCACCACCGCGCCGACGATGAATGGCGTCCAGCCAAGCGCCAGGGCAACGCCTTTGCCGCCTTCGACCACAAACTGCGCGGCTGCAATGAGCAGGCCCAGCCCCAGGAGAATGTACAAGACGGGTCTGACTGGTGAAACACGGCTGGCATGCGGCTTCTGGCCTCTCGCA
Organism: Akkermansia muciniphila; assembly: GCA_945882215.1. Lineage (GTDB taxonomy): Bacteria > Verrucomicrobiota > Verrucomicrobiia > Verrucomicrobiales > Verrucomicrobiaceae > Prosthecobacter. Next base: position 6,312 of record CAMCWM010000158.1, read on the forward strand.
TGCGCCCGGGCATGACGGATCACCACCAGCAGCCAGATGAAAAATCCGCTGAGCAGGAGAGCGGCGTCCAGCCGGGAGAACCAGCCGTCGTACAGCACCCCGCAGACCGCGAGCGGCACCAGCAGCGCCACGGTCCAGTCGCGGCGCACGCCACCGTCCTCCGCCTTCATCCCGGAGATGGAAAGGACGAGGGCGAGCACGAGCGCGATGTTCACCACATTGCTGCCGAGAACGTCACCAAGGGAAATCTGCGGAGTGCCATCCAGCGCGGCATTGATGGCCACCATCAGTTCCGGGGCCGAGGTGCCGAAGGCCGCCACGGTGACTCCGACAACAGCGGAGGGCCAGCGCGCCCAGTGCGCGAAGCCGACCCCGCCTCTGACAAACAGTTCACCGCCGAACCACGCCAGCACGACGCCGACAACGAGCAGAAGAATGGAGAAAAGCATGGTTCGAGAGCGAGGTGTGTCGGTGTGCCAGTGCAGAAGTGTTCTACATGCCGCTGCCGCAATCAGGCAATCAAAAAAGTATGCGTGGTCTGCAACAAGGCGGACCTCCGTGTGGATCAGACCAAAGGCAGGCGCATGGAGGCGCCGATGAGGTCAGGTGGAGGGCGATGCGTCCTCGGCAGTTCCCGCTTCTTCAAAGAACTCCTCGGGCACGTCGGCGGAGAGGTCATTCCCGAACAAGTCGCGGTGAATCTGGAGCGCCTGTTCCCGGCAGGAAGTGTGGATGGAGATGAGAATCTGCGAGGCGATGCCAAACCCGCGCCCCAAATCACCCCAGACAGCGGAGGCATCGTCACCGCCAGCGGATTGCTCGATTTGCGCATAGACGCCTTCGTCATCAAAGCGCTTCAGCAGCTTGAACGCCTCCGCCGGCTGATACCAGCCCAGCGGCTCATAACCGTCTGCCGACGATTCGGTGGGTGGTGGAGGTTCGATCTTCATAGCGCTGGTTGCAGCAATTGGTTAGCCCCTCTCTTCATTTCTTCGAACTTCTTCTGCCAACACCGGGAGCCACGCTTTCGGGTCCTGCATGGCGCGGTGGTGCGGATGACCGCAGATCAAGGCTCTGAAATCCCGAACACCCATGCGACACACTTTCCGATACCTTCTCTCGACAAGAACACAGCCCCATGACTCAGCAAGGGCAAGGACAGCTTCGAGAAGCGAGCCATCCAGTTTTCGAACGTCGATCCGAATGTCAATCGACGATAGCTTCCCAGCATCGCGCCAAATGCAGATATCGTCAGACTTCTCGCTACCCCAGAGCTCCATGTCTTCGTGCCAGCCTTTTGCGGGCGGCAAAAGCTGCTCAATCGATTTCGCGTAATCCGAAGGCAGCACAAAATCCGGGGCGACTGTCGCCAAGTCATCTTGGTAACGCTCGAACGCTTCGACGGGCACCTCGTCGTGGTCAGCGACTAGTGGTTTCGGAAGAAACAGAAAGCTTGTCTGCCAGAGTGCCATTTTCGGCCAACTATTGGATGGTAAACAATCCTGTCGAGTACCAACGGAGTTTCGCTCTCATGAGTGCTGCTTTTGCCGCATCAGCGCGTCCTATTCTGCCTGAATTATGGAGCAAACCGGACAGTCACACCCTTCCGTTGCTCAACGAGTTTTTCTCCTCGTTCTTTGCCTATCACACACATCGCCGTCGCCAGGGCATCGCTGGTGGTGCAGTCGGGGGCGATGACGGAGCAGGCGATGCGGGTGGTGAGGGCGAGGCCGGTCTTGGGGGAGAGGATGTGGGAGTAACGCACGCCTTCGATCTCGGTGAACTGATACAGATCGCCGGAGGTGGAGACGCCGCAGTTTTTGAGGCGGACAGTCTCCATGGTTTCTTCGGCGTCGGGCGTGGGTTTGATGAAGGTGCGGAGTTTGATGTCCCAGGCGTCTGCGCCGGGCGGGGGATCGCCGATGGCGATGTCGCCGCCGGCCATCACGAGGGCTCTGGTGATGTTATGTTCGCGCAGGATGCGGAGGCCTTCATCGGCGGCGTAGCCTTTGGCGATGCCGCCGAGGTCGAGGAGCATGCCGGGCTTGAGCAGCGTGATGGTGTGCGCCTTGGCATCAAGCTGAACGGCACGCCAGTCGGTGGCGGCGAGGGCTTTGGCGAGGCGGTTGGCGGGCGGGAGTTTTTTGACGCGTTTGGTGCGCCGCCAGAGTTGGGAGAGATTGCCGCAGGTGATGTCGAAGGCACCGTCGGTGAGGCGGGAGAGTGCCAACGAGCGGGAGACGAGATCGAAGAGCGCAGGACTGGCTTTGAAGGGCGTGTTGGCACCGCTGTTGACGAGCTTCATCAATTCGCTGTTGGGCTCGTAATCGGAGAAGACGGTGTTGAGAAAGGCGATGTGCTTGAAGGCGGCATCGGCGGCGGTTTCGGCTTTCTCCTTGGAGTCCGCATGCAACGAGATGCGGAAGGTGGTGGCCATGAGCGGCGCGGAGAAGTCGTAGCGCTGCTGGGCGTGCGCGGAGAGGGCGAACGCGAGGAGAGTGAGGGCGATCAAAGCGATGCGAGGCATGAGGCGGGAAGAAGAGCTAACACAGAGGTCACAGAGGAGCACAGAGAGATTGACTGGAAACTTTGTGGCTCTCTGTGATCTCTGAGGTGAATCCGTTCACCGGGCTCGCTTCATGCCAGACGGTGTCATTCACCAAGCCGGTTCGGCGTGGAGTGCGGAGGCGAGATCGAGAGTGGCGGTAGAAGCGGGAGGGCGAGCTGATTCCAGTGGAGCTGCGAGTTGCTGGCAGGCGCTGCGCAGGGCGGGAATGGCTTCGATGCTGTGACAGCGAACGAGGAGAACGCGGCCTTCTGGCAGGCTGCGGAGGTAGATGCAGCCGCTGTCGTGCTGCTGGAGGATTTCGTGGCACTCGCCATTGCCGGAACGGCGTCCGAGTTCGGACGCGGCGGCGAGGGTGGCGTGAGCAAGAACGAGAATCGCAGTGGCAGGAGGCTCGGATTCACCTGCGCAGCCAAGCAAACGGCCGGAATCGTCGGTGAGAGCGGCTTGAAGAACTCCCGGCCGGGCTGCTAACGATGACAGGTCAAAGTTCAAGAGGTGGTCAAGCGGCCAACGCGTGAGTGGGGACGACGTCCGGAGAGTCCTCGGACGCGGTGCGGAGGCGGAACTGGTGAAGGACGGCCTGGGAGATGGCGTTGAGCGTGGCGAGTACGTTGCGGCCGGTACGGGCGTCGGATTCGAAGCTGAGGAAGGGCGTGGGCCGGTTGTTGAAGAGGTATTCGAGGTATTCGACGGGCGCGGCGTTTGGCAGGTCGCGCTTGTTGTATTGCAGGACGATGGGCAGGCGGTCGAGCGAGCTGCCGTTCATGCGCAAATTGGCTTCGAGGCTTTGCAGCGACTGCAAGTTGTCGCGCTGACGATCCATCTGCGAATCGATGACGAATACAACGCCATCGGCCTGCCTCAACACGAGTTGCAGCGTGGCATTGTAAGTGACCTGGCCGGGAACGGTGTAGAGATGGAAGGTGGTCTTGTAGCCGGGCAGGGCGTCGGCTTCGACGGCGAGGAAGTCGAAGAACAAGGTGCGATCCTGCGCGGTGGAGAGCGAGACGAGATCGCTGCAACCGGTGGGGTCGAGCTTGGCGTGAACCTGCTGGAGGTTGGAGGTCTTGCCGCAGAGCGGGGTGCCGCAATAGACGATCTTGAAGCTGATGGTGTGGTCGTCGTGATTGATGCTGGGCATGGAAGGGAAGTTCGCGGTTCGCTGTTCTCAGTTCACGATTGAAAGGTGGCTGTGAGCGGGAGCTTGAAAGCTGGGGTGAGAAATCACAGAAAAACTGCGAACCGCAAACTTCAACCGAGCATGCGGGCGAGTTCGCGCGCGATGAGGGTGATCTTGTCCCGCAGGCCGTTGGAGGGCTCGACATCGTGCAGCACGGCGACGGTGGTGGTACCGGGGAAGCAGAAGGTCAAAAGGCGGCCACCGGCATTCAGCGTGAAGGTTTCCGCGCCTTCGATGCCGATGAGCGGGGCAAGGCCGCGCAACTGGCGGGCGATGTCGGGAGCCTGGCGCTGGAACTCGGAAGCGTCAGGCTTCGATGTGTCGGCGTGACTGAGGACGTGCGAGCCATGCAGGCAGACGCAGGCGCTGAGACCGTGCTGGGTGGCGAGCAACTCGACGACGCGAGGGGCAGCAAGATTTTCCTCCGTGCCGAGCAGGGCGCGAAGCAAAAGCTGATCGGTCTGCGTGTCCACAGGTGAGAGGCCGAGGAAGGAATGCTTCACGGCGGCCATTTTGGCCGGAGCCGCCGCAGGCGGGTTTGGCATGGGCGCGGGCTTGGACTCGGACTTGGGCTGCGGCGCGGGTTCGGCAAACAACGGCACACTGGAAGGTTGTGAACCGAACAGACCACGCGATGCGGGCGGCCTGACCGGTTCCGCCACGGAGGGAATTTCGTCCAAGGCCGGGGCGAAGGAGGGCGTGGGCTTGAAGGACTCGAAAGCAGGCGGGGTGAAGGGATTGGGCGTCGGGTTGAACTCGGACGCTGGTGAGAACGTGACGGCAGGCTGCGGCGCGGGAGACTGGCCGAGCAACTGGGCGCTGTTGAAGCCGGATTCAGCCGGTGCTTTGGGTGCCAGTGATCCGGTTGGCGATGCTGAGGCGGCAAAGGGATCGAATGGCTTCGTGACGGGTGCGAGGGGAGATGAGGGCTGGGACGGCGGGGGGCTGCCGAAAGGCGAGGCCTGGCCACCGAAAGGCTGAAACGCACTCGTGAGAGGACGTGACGGAGAGGAAGGAGCGGCCTGCGGCGTGGCGGGGAAGAGAGGCTGCGACATTGGAGCCGCCTGAGGCCGCGCTGGTGCGGGCGGTTCGGCTGCGGCTGGCGGATTGAAGGTGAACGGGGATGCAGCGGCAGGTGGCTGAGCAGAACCGGAGGCCGGAGCGGGTGCCGGGGCCGCGGGCGGCTGGCTTTGTGCAAAGGGATTCAACGAAGCTCCGAATTTCGGAGCGAACAGCGAGGAGGTTGCGGGTGCTTGTGCGGACGGCTGCGGCTCCGGTGCTGCGGGGGTGGCAAATGCTGCCAGGGGATTCGAAGCAAGCGGCTGCGGGGCCGCAGGCATTGCGGGCATGGCAAAGGAGGCCGGGGGCGCTGTTTCCACACGATTGACTTGGCCGTTGGGCGCGCCGGGTTGAATGGTGAAAGCATTGTTGGCCGGCGCGGACTGAGGCGCAGCACCAAAGGGCGAAGGCGAAGGTGCAGCCGGGGCCGAGGCCATGCTGGTGAGCGCATGGAAGACTTCGTTCTGTGGCAGCTTGACCTGAAAATCGCGCTTTGCGGAGGAGAGCGTGTTGCGGAAGCCGAGGTCGGAAACGCCGTCGATGAGCGCTCCGAGTTCCAGAATGACATTGCCGGAGGAAATCTGCTCGTTCAACGTGCTGGCCGGAACGCTGGTGGTGATCCAGGCCGGGACCATGACCGGATTGAAACCGAGCTCTTCAACGCTGTAACCGTTCAAGACTGCCGCGAATCCAAGTTTGGCCACTCCAGAGGCCGCCGAGGTGCTGCCAAACATGGGTGCGGGTGACGCGGCCTGAGCCAAAGGTTGCGGAGAAGCCGTCTGTGCAAACGCAGCCTGAGGCGTTGCTTCCTTCATCGCTGCCGCAAAAGGGGAGCCGAATGGCATCGCTGGAGCTGCCGCTGGCATGGCGGATGGCGTGGAGGCGTTTTCTTGAGATTGTGGGGTGAACAGACTGCTGATGGATGCCTGCGGTGCCGCCGGGGGAGGATTGGTGGCAGCAGGAGTGAAAGGCGATGGACTGGCTGATGGAACTGAGGCGAAAGGCGAAGCATTCTGTTGCGGCATGCTGAAGGGCGATCCGCCTGGCGGCGGACTGGGAGAAAAGGAAGGTGCAGGCTGTGGTGGCGCTGCGTCAGACAGCATGGAGAAAGGATTCGGCGCAGGCGCGTCCTGTCTGATGGCGAAGGGACTGGCTGCCGGTGCTTCCGCGGCTGGTTTGATGGAGAACGGCGAAGGGGAGGCTGATGCAGGTTCAGGGGCCGCAAAGCCCGGCGAGGCGGCAGCAAAAGGACTCATCGGAAACGCCTGCGGATGCGGCGCCCCAGCTTCGGGCGGAGGCACCCTCTGGAAAGGGGAGGCCGCAGGTGCCTGGGGTGAAGCAGGCTGGGCCAACGAAAAAGGCGACGGTGAAGATGGCACTGGAGCAGCAGCAGGTTCAGCCGCTCCTTGCATTTCCCGTGCCTGCGCAATCAGCCCTGGAAGCTTGGCTGCGGGCAATGGCACAAGACGCGGATCCTGAGGCGAGATGGGCACCTGAAAGAGCGCCGGGCAAACACGATACAATTCAAAGATGGGCAGTGCTGCCTGGCCGCTGCGCAAGGCATTCTCCACAAGGATCGGCGGCAGGGACAAAGGCTGTTCTGCTGG
>CAMCWM010000159.1 GCA_945882215.1 Akkermansia muciniphila
GCTCGATGTCGAGGTCAATGAACATCAAACCAAGCCGCCACCGCGCTTCACAGAAGCCACCCTGCTCTCCACCATGGAAGGCGCGGGCAAGTACGTCGAAGACGAAGAACTGGCCGAAGCCATGAGCGAGCGCGGTCTCGGCACCCCCGCGACGCGCGCCGCGATCATCGAAGGTTTGATCATGGACCGCTACGTCGAGCGTGTGCAGCGTGACTTCCACGTCACCGCCAAGGGCCTCGCGCTCATCGATCAAATCAGCGCCATCGGCATCGAGGCGCTCAGCTCGCCTGAAATGACCGGCCAGTGGGAATACAAGCTGCGCCAGATGGAGCACCGTGAGCTCGATCGAGAGAGCTTCATGCGCGACATCCGCCGCGTCACCAGCCAGGTCGTCGAAAAGACCAAGGCCTATTCCAAGGCCGCCAAGGACAAGGTTTATCCGGAATTCAAGGCCACCTGCGGCGTCTGTGGCAGCACAGAAGGTTACAAGCAGACTGAGGAGTTCTACGGCTGCAAAAATCCCAAGTGCAAAGTTCGTGTCTTCAAGACCGTCGCCAGCCGTCCTCTCAGCGAGGATGAAATCCGCACTCTGATCGAGAAACGCTTCATCGGTCCGCTGGAAGGCTTCCGCAGCAAGAAGGGCAAGGATTTCAGCGCCGCGTTGCAGATCAAGGACGATATGAAAATCGCCTTCGTTTTTGGTGATGGCACCGATCCAGACAGCATTAACTGGGATGAATGCCCCGTCATCTGCGACTGCCCTGTTTGTGCCAAGAAGGGCCGTGCAGGTGAAAAAATCTACGAAACGGCGGATGGTTATCAGTGCAAAATCAACGCCACGGAATCCTCCAAGTGCAACGCCCGCCTGCCGAAGAAACTCTGCCAGAAGGACATCACACCTGAGAATGCACGCGAGTTCTTTGCCGATGGCAAAACCTCGCTCATCACCGGCATGATCTCCAAACGCGGCCGCCCCTTCAGCACCTTCCTCGTCTGCACACCGGGCGAGAAACGCATCATGAGCTGGGAGTTCCCGCCTCGTGAGGCGAAACCCAAGGCAGAAAAGAAGCCCAAAAAGCCAGCGGGCGTCAGCGGACGGAGTTAAACCGGCTCCTGCTTCGATTTGAGCAGATGCGCATACTTCACCTTCCAGTCTTCTGGAAGGCGTGAGGGTCTGCCTTCCGGCATCTGCACGAGCGCCAAGGACTGGCGGCAGGTGATGAGCAGGGCATTGTCCTCAGCACGGCGCATCTCAAAAGCGCACCAGAAACGCACGCGTTCGACGCTTTCGAGCTTGCCGTGGATGATCAATTCATCACCAAGCTTCGCCGGCTTCTTGTAGTCGATCTCGGTGCGCACGACGACGGGATACAGATGCGTCTGCGCCATTTCACGCAACTTCATGCCCATCAAGCTAGCAAGGCGGGTGCGCGCGGTCTCGATCATGCGCAAGTAGGCGATGTTGTGGACGACACCGCCGCAGTCGGTGTCGAAAAACATCACTTCCTCGCGAGTTTCGATGGTCGGCGTGAGATGCATGTCAATTCAAGGAGGCGCGCACGGCGGCTTCATCAACACCGCGCAGCTTGAATACGCGAAGCACGGTGTCTTCGATGAGGTTGTTTGGACACGAGGCCCCGGCAGTGATGCCGACGGTCACAGGGCCGTCGCTGGCGAGTTTGGTGGAGTAGCTCTCCTTCTCCGCCTTGAGATGGAGATCGAAATGCACGATCTGCTCCAGTGATTTGAGGCAGTCGGCGGTGCGGATGAAGAAAGTCGGGAGTTGCTGCTCGCCGATCTCGACGAGGTGTGTCGTGTTGGAGCTGTTGTAGCCACCGACGACGAGCAAAACGTCCAGCGGCTGCTGCAAGAGGCCGAAGAGCGAATCCTGCCGTTCCTGTGTGGCTCCGCAAATCGTGTCGAAGACCTGAAAATTGGCGACTCCAGCCTCAGGGCCATGCCTGTCGAGCACCGCCTGTTTCAAACGACGCTGAACCTCCTCGGTCTCCGATTTGAGCATCGTGGTCTGGTTTGCCACTCCGATGCGGGTGAGATGCAGATCAGGATCAAAGCCGTCCGAGTGAGCACCTGCTGGAAAACGCTTCAAGAAAGCCTCACGATCACCACCGTTGCGGATGTAATCGCAAACGTAATCGACATCGGCCAGCGTCAGGACCACCAGGTAATTGCCCATGCCATCATCACCCATCGCACGCGAGGAGGTGGCGCGGGTTTCCTCGTGGCTGGCCTTGCCATGGATGATGGATGTGAAGCCGGTCTTGGCATACTGCCTCACGCGTTTCCACACGCTCATCACGTCGCCGCAGGTGGTATCGACCACCATGCAGCCGCGATCTCCGATCAACTTCATCAGGCGCGTTTCAGCGCCAAAGGCCGGCACGATGACAACATCTTCGTTCGTCATGGTGGCGACCATCGCGTCATGTTCGCTGTTCGGGATGCTGACCACGCCCATTTCGGTGAGCTGGCGGTTCACCTCTTGATTGTGGATGATCTCCCCCAGCAGGAACACCCGGCGGTCGGCAAACACCTTCCGAGCGGCGTAAGCGAGGTCGATGGCACGCTCCACGCCATAGCAGAAACCGAAATCGCGGGCGAGCCGGATCGTGGTGTTGCCGACGGTCAACATGCTCCCACGCACACGGATGGCCTCAACAATCAGGCTGCGGTAATGCGTTTCCACCTCCGCCTGCACACGCTCCATGACCTCCGGCGTGCGGACGTTCACACGGCGGGCGGCTGGAGAGGGTGCTGGAGCAGACATTGATGAAAGGAACCTGACCGACGAATCAATAGTACATCTTGCCCTTCGCGGCGTCTTCAAAGACCTTGTTGCTCATCATGTAAGAATCGGGCGGATCGGCCAGCGAGGAGTCGTCCAGCACAGGAAGCGTCTTGCCAATCGTGGCGTCTTCCGGGTGCGAGGTGGCGATGATGAGCGGCGTGCCGGTTTTGATCATGCTGAAGATCTTCTGCGCGGATTTGATCGGCAGACGCACGCAGCCGTGGGTGCAAGGATAAGGCTTCACCCAGCCCCAGTGCATGCCGTAGGCGGACTTGAACTCCATCCAGAATGTCATCGGATAACCGGCGCCAGGAGAGCTGACACGGCGGCGGTTGGCCACCTTGCTGTAAATCGAGTAGGTGCCGAGCGGCGTAGGGCTGCTGGCGGTGCCGACGGAACATGGCGTGGCGAGCAGCACTTCATTGCCCTCCATCACATACACGCGCTGGGCCCCGGTGCTGAGCTTCACTTTCACCGCCGAGGGGTTTTTCACCGGCTTCGTGGGTGGATCAAAGCTCAGCGAGGAGTTGCCTTTTTTGACGGCGGCACATTGGCTCAAGGCGAGGGCAAGCCCGGCGAAGGCGAGGGCCTTCAGGGAACGACGGCAGATGGGGAGGAGGATGTTCATGCAGACCGCGATGTAGCACACGTTTCCCATGGCTCCACAGATTTTCTTTCCGCCGGCAAACCTCTTGTGACTGGATCGAAACTTTGTCCCTCTCCTCGCGTTGTATCGCCCTCACATGCCCGCCACCACCTTGATCGACGTTCTTGTCCGCACCGCCACCAGCGCCGGATGCGAGGAGCCCACCCGCCTGCGCCACGCCCTCGAACTCGCCGCCGACAAGCGCCAGCCGCTCCTGGATGCCGTGGTGGACAGCAGCATGGTCGATGAAGACCGCTTCTTTGCCCAGCTTGCGACCGGCTTGGGCATGCCCTTCTCTGAAAATGGCATCGCCGATGCCGCTGAAGGTCTTCACAGCCGTTTCCCGGCCAAACTGGCCCTGCGCCACCGCATCTGCCCTTCAGAGGTCGCCAACGGCGAAGTCACCATCCTCACCTACAATCCCTTCGACCTCAGCGCCCGTCAGGCCGTCGGCCAGGAGCTGCGCAAACGTGTCCACTGGCAGATCGCTCCGCGTCATCGCATCCTCGAAGCACTGCATCAAGGCTACGGCGTGGGTGCCGAAAATTTTGAAGAACTCCTCGAAGGCCGCGAAGGCGGCGACGAACACGACGATCTCAAGCAGGAGGTCAACGTCCTCGATGAAGCTGACGAAGAGGCCACGGTGATGAACTTCGTGAACCAAGTCTTCCGCGAAGCACTCAAGGAACGCGCCACGGACATCCACGTCGAGCCGCTGGAGCGCGACCTGCGCATCCGCTACCGCGTCGATGGCAAGCTGCTCGAAGTTCCTGTGCCACCGAACATGCGCCTGCTGCAATCCTCGCTCATCTCGCGCCTCAAAATCATGGCGAACCTCGACATCGCCGAGCGCCGCATGCCGCAGGACGGCCGCATCAATCTCGAACTCGATGGCGAACCCATCGACGTTCGTGTGGCGACTATTCCGAGCGTCAACGGCGAATCCGTCGCGCTCCGTCTGCTCACGCGCAAAAAATTCGACATCATGTCCCTCGGACTCGATCCCGCCACCGAGGCGACGATTCGTAAACTGCTCGCCGCGCCGAACGGCATCATCCTCGTCACCGGTCCCACCGGTTCCGGCAAGTCGTCCACGCTTTACACCTTCCTCAAAGAGCTGAACACGAAGGAGCGCCGCATCGTCACCATCGAAGACCCGGTCGAAAACAAGCTCGACGGCATCATCCAGATCGCCGTGAAGCCGGAGATCGACCTCACCTTCGCCGCCGGCCTGCGCAGCATTCTGCGTGGTGATCCGAACGTCATCATGGTGGGTGAAATGCGCGACCAGGAAACCGTCGAAATCGCCATCCGTGGCGCTTTGACCGGCCACTTGGTCTTCTCCACGCTGCACACCAACGATGCCGTCGGCGGCATCTCCCGTCTGCTCGACATGGGCATCGAGCCGTTCATGATTTCGTCCTCCGTGCGTGCCTTCCAGGCCCAGCGCCTCGTGCGCACCCTGTGCAATCTCTGCAAGCAGCCCGCGCATCACGAAGACAGCCACCTGCGCACCATCGGTTTCCCGCTGGAGTGGAAAAACAAGCTGTTCAAGCCCGTCGGCTGCCGTGCCTGCCGCAACACCGGTTTTACCGGCCGTCTCGCCATCATGGAGATCTGCCTCATGTCCGAAGCCTTGCAGGACAAGATCAACAACCGCGCCAACAGCATGGAACTCAAAGCCCAGGCTCTCAAAGACGGCATGGTCCCGATGCGCCAGTACGGCTTCCGCAAGGCGTCGGAAGGCGTCACCACGCTCGAAGAAGTCATGACAGTCACGGCGGCCAGTGAGTAAGATTGAAATCCACACTCGCTGAATTAACAGAGCACCATGCCCGCATTTACCTACACAGCTCTCACCGCCACCGGACAGACAATCACCGGATCGGTCACAGTAGGCTCCAGAGCCGAGGCGTTTCGGAAGATTGAAGCACAGGCGCTGACGCCGGTGAAGGTCACGCAGGAGGAGAAATCCGAAACCGCGAAAGCGGACGCGGCGGAAGGTCCGGTGAAGCTGAAGCGGGCGCAGTTGATCTTGTTTACCGAAGAACTCGCCGATCTGCTCGACGGCGGCCTTCAGATCGATCAAGCGTTCCGCATCATGCAGGAGCGCCAGGAAGCCCCTGCCCTGCGACGCATCTCGACCACAATGCGCAATGAATTGCGCGAAGGCTCGACTGTGGCGAAGGCTCTGCGGAAGGCTTCGCCCAGCTTCGATGATCTTTACTGCAATCTCGCCGCCGCCGGTGAAGTCAGCGGCTCGCTGCCGAGCATTTTGCGCCGTCTGGCGACGAACCTTGCTGTAATGGCCGACCTTCAGGCCAAGGTGACGCAGGCGATGATTTACCCGGCCTTCCTCATCGGTGCCTGCGTGGTTCTCATGGTCGTGTTCATGACCTTCATGGTGCCTCAGATCATGGATTTGATGGGGAAAAATGGGCAGCAGCTTCCTGCGGCCACGCAATTGCTCATCAGCTTCAACCATTTCATGGGTCAGTGGTGGTGGGCCATTCTTGCCGCCATCACCGCCATCGTTCTGACCTTCCGCGGCTACATTTCCAGCCCTGCGGGCCGCATGTGGTGGGACGCCACCAAACTCAAACTGCCGCTGTTCGGCGCGATCATGTCCATGCGCTTCTACGCGCAATTCGCGCACTCCTTGGGCAACCTGATCACCAATGGCGTGCCGCTGCTCAACAGCATCCGCCTCGTCTCAAAGATTTCCGCCAACGTCTTCATCCAATCGCTGCTCGCCAAAGTCACCAACCTCGTTTCCGAAGGTGCTCCGCTGTCTTCAGCCTTGCGCAAAGTCGGCAGCTTCCCGCTGCTGCTGGCCGACATGATCGGTGTGGGCGAGCAAACCGGCCAGCTTGGCAAGTCGATGGAGAAGTGCGCCATCCGTTACGACAAGGAGCTCGACAAGCGCATCAAACGCATGACCGCGATGATCACGCCGATCATCCTCATCTTCATGGCCATCATGGTCGGCACCGTGGCCTACTCCATCGTCGCCGCCATCGCCCAAAGCGTCACCGGCATCCGAGGTCAGTGAAACCTTCGGCCAAAAAATCTGTTAATCCCTCTCAAATCCTGTTAAAACCTCCCGCAGCCACCCTTTCACCCTCTCCATGAAAATTCGCACATCACACATCTCTCTCCGCGCCGGTTTCACCCTGATTGAAATCGTCATCACGCTCACGATCATCGCCATCCTGGCCTCCGGCTCGATTTACCTCCTCAAAGGCCAGATCGACTCCGCCAAGGACACCCGTGTGGACAGCGACATCCAGGCCATCGGGCTCGCCCTCCAATCCTACGAATCCCGCGCCCTGCGCATGCCCACGACCGAGCAAGGCCTCAAAGCCCTCGTGGAAAAGCCCACCATCGAGCCGATTCCTGAAAACTACCGTGCCTTCATGGAAGAGATGCCCAAAGACCCATGGGGTGCCGAATACAAATACCGTTTCCCCGCCCAGAAATCGAAGAAGCCCTACGATGTCTGGACCATGGGTGCCGATGGTCTGGACGGCACCGAAGACGACATGGGGAACTGGAAGAAGACCGCGACGAAGTAGTTCTCCACCGCTCATATGAACGAGCCAGCATCAGATCTGAATCAAACATCCCCAGACAAGGCTCATTCAAGACTCATCATCCTGATTATCCTTTGTCTGGTTTTACTGCTTGGAAAATATTCTCCTAAACTGACTTCGATCACAGCAACAATACTGCAACGCAACACCGGTCACACATCGAGCTTACGGGTTGCAGCCGATCTAAACTCCATCTCAGCCGCGCTCCAAACCTACGAAATGCATGCCTTGGCACTGCCCACAACAAAGCAGGGCCTGCACGCACTGACAGAAAAGCCGACCATGTTGCCCATCCCAAAGAATCACATGCGAGTCATGGCAATCGTTCCCTCAGACCCGTGGGGCGAGCCATACAAATACCGTTTCCCCGCTGAGAAGTCCCTGAAGCGCTACGACATCTATTCCACAGGCCCAGATCGTCAGGAAAACACCCGAGATGACATGGGCAATTGGTAGAAGTTAATAACGAAGTAAATGACCTCCGAATGCCGAAGCACGAAGACCAGCCATGACGCAAGTGATACTCTCACCCTTCGTCATTCGTCATTCTGCATTCGTCATTGCCACGCCTTCACTCTCGTTGAGATCGTCATCGCCCTGACCATCGTCGCCGTTCTCGCCGCAGCCACGGTGCCCATGCTGAAAGGCTTCCGGGAAGAGCGTCTGGCGCGCGAACCAGTCACCGCGCTGGTCAAACTGGCCCGTGAGGCACGCATGCGGGCGATGACGGAGAAGCGCCCCTATCAGGTGGCGTTTCATAGCGGCGGCTTCACGGCCTCGCGTTACTTCAATCCGTATCTCCAGCTTGCGGAACTGCAGGAATTTCTCGAAACCGTCGAAAATCCTCCGGTGGAGCAGGAAACTTTCGAGAAGAACGATCTCGACAGTGGCGGCAGCGTCACTAAAACGACCGAACTGCCCCTTGCACCGCCCGCGCCGAAGTATGACGAGCACTGGACGGAGAAGTACGAGATGCCGGAGGACATGCAGTACTCGTTGCAATTCTGGTATGACACCGAACCACTCTTTCTCGAGGGAGACATCGTGAAACTGTGGGTCTTCCAGCCCAGCGGCATCTGCCAACCGTTGAAGGTCCACATTGACCGTGAATCCGCCACGTTCGACGTCGAGTTCGGCGCACTGACAGCGGACATCGTGAAGGAGAGCGTCGATCTGCGATGAAAACGCCATCCCACAGACGCCGGAGCGGCTACATTCTGTTTGAATTGGTGATCGCGTTGACCATCTTCGCCATTGCTGCGCTGGGACTGGCAAGGGCGCTCAACCAGGCTGCGGAGACGGCGAACTTGCTCAAGCGCGACCAGATCATCCGCATCGGCATGCGCAATTTTTTGGAGGAAATCCGCCGCAAGCCGATCACCGAGATGAGCACCTCGCAGATGGACACCACGTATGGTGTCACCTACACGAGCAGTACGGAGCCAGTGTCGCTGCGCACGACCAGCGGCGGCACCCTGACGGACATTTACAACCTCACCATCAAAGCGACCTCGTCCTTTGATGGCGTGCCCGAGGAAGCCACCCTGAACGTCTATGTGTACAAACCCGCGCAACAATAGACGGCGCTCAGGCTTCACCCTGATCGAGGTCGTGATCGGCATCACGATCCTTGCCATGATCACAACAACACTGTTCGCGCTTATCCGCGGCTCGGTGCAGACGGCGGCGGAGATCGAGCATGGCAAGAGAGAGAGCGATGCGGTGAACCGCTTCATTGATCTCAACCGCAAAACCTTCACCACGCTGCCGAGCACGGCCTCGCTCACACTGAAGCTGGTGCAAAACACGGAGCCGATCATCCAGGAGCTGACCATCGCCGGCGCGCCCGATTGTTTTCCCTTTGGGCTCAGCCCCATCAGCCTGAAGGACACCACGCTGCGCATTCGTCCTCACCCCGACGGCCTGACCGATTCCAACGAGATGCCGCTGCATTACCTCAGCCTCTCACGCGAGGACATCATTCCGCAAACCGATGACCGCCAGACCGGCATCCGTGAAGCCACCACCGGGCTGTATGCACCCGATGAAGAAGGGCGCTACTGGATGCCGCTGCTGCCGGATGTCGTCTCGTTGAAATGGCGCTTTTACGTCGAAAAAGAGGAGACGTGGTATGAGGAATGGAGCAAGTCAGCGTGGCCGGATTTGATCGAAGCGCAGCTCGTGCTGAAGGATCGCACCCTGCCCATCCGCATGGTTTACAGCGTACCCGTTCTCACCATCACCGCAGGCAGGACTCCTGCGGCAAGCAGCAGTTCCAGCAGCAACTCCACCTCCAGCGCCACTCAAACAGGTGGTGGCGGTGGTGCTCCCACTGGAGGAGGTGGTGGCGGCGGTCCAGGAGGTGGCCGTGGTGGTGATGGTGGTGGTCAGCCTGGTGGAGGCGGTCCTCCCGGTGGCGGTGGTGGTCCGCCCGTAGGTGGTGGCAACTTCAATGGTGGCGGAGGAGGCCCTCCACGATGAAAACTTGGACACTTTCTCGTACCCGCGAATCGGGCTCGGCCCTCATGCTCATGATCTGGGCCATCCTGCTCATGTCCCTCACGGTCATGGGCGTCGTCGAATACATCACCTACAGCGCCGAGGAGTCGAAAATGGCCGCGTATCAATTCCGTGCGCTGCATCTGGCGGAAAGCGGCCTCGCCGTCGGTCTGCACCCGAACACACGTCGTGGTGACCTCGTCTTGAAACAGAAAATCGGTCCGGAGAGCGGTTTTGATGTGGTCATCAATTACGAAGGTGCCCGCATCCCGATCAACTACGCCACTGACGAGCGCCTGCGCGAGGCGATCTACAACCTCTTCATCTACTGGCAGCTCAATGCCGAGGACGCCGGCATCGCCGCCGACTCGCTGGCCGACTGGGTGGATAACGACAGCACCCAACGCGCGAACGGCGCCGAGGCAGAGTATTACAAGCAGCTCGGCACCTACGATGCGCCGAGCAACCAGGGCTTTGCCCGTGTGGATGAAATGCTGCTCGTGCGCGGCATGGACGCCGTGGACCGCCGCAAACCCGACTGGCGTGAATACTTCAGCATCTACGGCGAAGGCCAGATCGACCTGCGCACGGTCTTCAAAGACGTGCTGCTGGCCGTCACCGGTGCCTCCGAGGGCGATGTGACGCGCTTCATCTCCGAGCGTGACGGAGCCGATGGCATTCCCGGCACCGAAGATGACCGCCGCATCCGCGACGAGGAGGCCTACCAGATCCTCGGCCTCAGCGGTGACCGCCTCACCGCCATCAGTGGCATCGTCAATGACGACGACACCACCCTGCGCCGCATCACCAGCATCGGCTGGGTGGGTGACAAACGCTCCAAGATCATTCTCGTTGTGCGCCGCAATCAGGAAACCGGAGCGGTGACCTACCTGGGCAGGATGGAGGAATGACCTGCCCGCAGCGTTTCGCGACAGCGATGCAAGCGGGCGAAATCCCGAATGAGCGAATGACGAAAAACCATTCGCCAGCAAGTTCGTCATTCGTCATTACTCATTCGTGATTTCCCCTCGCAACTTCCCTGTCTTCCGCACGTTGTAACCCCCTCCTCTACACGAATGTCACTCACCGCCGCCACCCTGCTCCTCCCCGCCCCCGATGCCGCCTGGCGTGTGTGGAAACCACGTGCGAGTGCCAGTGCGGAGGCGGTGGACAGCCCGTCGCAGGCCTCGCATCTCTCCAAACCGCTCGTCATCGGCCTGCCTGCCACTGCCTGCCGCACGATCGGCCTGATCCTGCCACAAACCGAAAGCGACCTGCTGGAACAGATCATCGTCACCCAGCTCGAACGCCGGGGCTTCAAGCTTGAACAGGATACCGCCGGCAAAAACTACCGGTGGCACCTCCTCGGCCACCTCGGTGGGCAGGCCGTCGTCAGCGTCGATGTCCTGGTCGATCCCTTTCCTGAATCGCTCGCAGCCGCCCAGGCAAGCGATTACACCGCCGCGCTGCGCCTCGCCCAGCTTCCCGCCGGGCACATCGTCATCATTGAGGAGCAAGGCGATCTGGTTCTGGCCGCCAGCCATCAGGGCAAGCTCTTTCACAGCCACATCTTCGCCCAAACGCCCGCCGCCGAGGACAGTCTGGCTTTGGAAGTCACCCTCGCACGCCTCAGCATCGAGTCTGATCTCGGAACTGACAGCATCACTGGCGTGGCGCTCATCGGCACGAGTTTCGAGCGCGCGCTATCGACCCGCCTCAGCTCCGTGCTCGACATTCCCGTGCGAATCGTGGCCGATCTGCCGCCGAACACCGCGCTCGACACCCGCACTTGGGGCAAAATGCTGCCATCAGACATCCGCAGCGCCCAGACCGCCAGCGTGCGGCGCGGCAAGCTCACGCGCGCGCTCGTGCTCGGCAGCATGCTGTATCTTTCACTCGCCTTCCTCGCCTTCGCCTACCTGCACTTCCAGGAAACCCGTGTCACCAAACTCGCAGAGGAGGTGGAGGCCACCAGCGAACCTGCCGCCATCGTGCGCAAGGCCAACGAGCAGTGGAAAGCCCTCGCACCGGCCATCGAGCCCAAGCGCTACCCGCTCTTCCTGCTGGCGGAGATCAACCGCATCATGCCCGGGAGCGGCATCGTGATCCGCGATTTCGAGGTCAAGGGCAACGAGATCGACATCCGGGGCGAGGCGCGCGATGCCCAGCTCGCCTTCCAGTTCATCGAAGACTTTAAAAAGAACCGCATCCTCAGCCGCTATGTGTGGACGAACCCCCGCCCCGAAGTCAAAGGCACCACCGCCTCCTTCCGCGCCCAAGGCAAGCTGCCTTGAGTTTGATTTTTGCTTTCCACTTTCCCATTTTTCAGTTCATGGCTCTCGCCCTCACCCAACGTGAAAAAAAGCTCCTCGCCGCCTGCATCAGCGCGCTGGTGCTCATGGCCACGTTCATCATCCTCAAGCAGTTCCTCGACCGCCGCACCGCCGTGCTGGCGAAAATTGCCGCTTTGGAGAGTGAGAAGCGTGAAAACGAAGGCTACCTCGCCGACCGTGAGTTTTGGGAAAAACGCTCAGCCTGGCTGACGCAGAACATGCCCGTCACCGAAAGCCTCGGCACCGCGCAGGCCCAGCTCCTGGAGGAAATCCAAAACGTCGCGCTCGATTACCAGCTTCAGGTGCAGAAGCAGCAGCTCCTGCCCGATTCCGCCGATGCCAAGGCCAACGCCGCCGTGTATCGTGAAGTCGCCGTCGAAGTCCGCATCCGGGGAGATCAAACCACCGTGCTCGGCTGGCTCGCTTCGCTGCAATCCCCCGAAAAATTCCAAGCCATCAAGCAGCTCGAACTCGAGATCGACTCCAAAGCCAAGGAAAAGACCCCGCAGGTGCTCTGCAACCTCGTCCTCGCGCGCTGGTTCAAACCTGAAAACGGACTCTGACCATGAAAACGCTGCTTTGCCTTCTTTTACCCTGCCTACTGGCCGTCAGCTCATTGACGGCCCAGTTGCCAGCCGATGCGCCGCTGACCACGTCCGATTTGATTCCCCTGCCCTCCGACGAGTTCGATCCCACCCTTCCCGCAGCGCAGATCACCCCCGTTCCCGTTGCCAATGGTGATCCTGATCTGCCCCAGCCCTTCGATCCGGCCAGTCTCACCGCCATCGTCGAAAACTCGCCCTTCACCCGCATCGTCAGCATCTCTGATTCGCTCGTGCTCACT
>CAMCWM010000160.1 GCA_945882215.1 Akkermansia muciniphila
GCTGCCGATGCCGCCACGGCCATTCCAACACCGCCGCCCACTCCGCAAAAACCGCGTCCCGGTGCCTATGCCCTCGAACTCTGGCGTGATCCAGGCTTCGCCCGTTTCTTCCTCGGCACCTACAGCGTGTTTCCTGATGTCGAACCTCCTTTGAAGGAAAGCGACAAGGAGCTTCTCCAGCAAATCCTGCCGCTGATGAGCAAACCCACCGACGCTGCGAACGCAGTCGTCAAACTCATCAACAAAGATTCCAACGCCATCTTCGATCTCACGCTGGCAAACATCTATCTGGAGAACGACCGCATGCCGCAGGCGGAACTCATGTTCACCCAGGCGGTGACCAAGTTCCCTTCTTTCCGCCGTGCCTGGCGAGGCCTCGGCATGACGCAGGTCCGCCAGCAGAAGTGGCTCGACGCCGTCACCAGCCTCAGTCGAGCCATCAGCCTCGGCGCGCAGGACGGTCCCTCCTACGGACTGTATGGCTTCGCTCTGCTCTCGCTCGAACGTGCCGCCAGCGCGGAGAGCGCCTACCGCATGGCACTGATGTTCCAGCCCGATGTGCTCGACTGGAAGCTCGGCCTCGTGCGTTGCGTCCTCAAGCAGCAGAAAGCCGCCGAGGCCGCCTCATTGTGCGAGGAAATCATCCGCGAAAACCCGGACCGCACCGAGTTCCTCACACTGCAAAGCGAGGCTTATCTAGCGATGAAGGAAACCACCAAAGCGGCGGAGAATCTCGAAATCCTTGCTCGCGGCGGCAGCGCCAAGGTCGAGGACTTGCAGCGCCTTGGCGACATTTATCTTGTCAGCAAAGATCCCGCGCTCGCCTTGAGCGCCTACAGCCGCGCGATCAGCACCGGAAACTTTGACACCGCCAAAGTGCTCACCCAGGCGGAGAACCTCGCCATGCAAAACGCGCTGCCGGAGGCCGCCGCGCTCATTCAGCAGGCACGCGCCGCCACGAAGGGCAAACTCACCCCAGACGCCGAGGCGCGTCTGCTCAAGCTCGAAGCACGGCTGGCGGTGAATGCCGGGAAAGCCGGCGATGCCGTGCCGATGCTGCAACGTGTCGTCGAACTCAATCCCATGGACGGTGGTGCTCTCATGCTGCTCGGCCAGCATTACCTGGACACCAAAGATGATCTCAAGGCCACGAGCTACTTCGAGCGCGCCGCCAAGCTCAAAGATCATGAATCAGATGCCTGCCTGCGCCTGGCGCAGATCCAAATATCCGCTGGCAAGCTCACCGACGCCCTGCCGCTGCTGAAGCGCTCCAACGAGATCAAGGCGCGCGACAGCGTGGCCAAGCTCATCGCCGACATCGAACGCGCCGTTCGCAAAAGCGTATCGAAGTAGCCCTCAATACCCATGTCCTTCGATTTCAATCCCGACTCGCAGGAGCGCATCCCGGAGATGCCCCCTCCGACGGAACGCGTCAGCAGGTTCCACATTGCCTTTCTTCTGGCATTCCTTCTGTTGATCGCGGTCGGGATTGCCTGGAATCCCGTCGCTGATGCGTTGAAAACCGCCTGGGCCCGCCGCTGCGCCCGTGAGGCCCGTGCGGCGCTCGACGCGCAGGATTGGAGCCGCGCTGTGGAGCAGACCATCGCCGCACGAAGCTGGGCGCCGGAAGATGTGGAGGTCATGCGTGCCGTCATCGAGTTCACGAAGATCTCCGGCTCTGATCCTGGCGGACTCGTGATGCAATTACGCGCCCTGGCGGACAAACAACCGCTCACCGAAGAAGAACAACTGCTGCTGGGGCGCACCCTGGCCGCCACAGGCAAAACAGCGGAAGCCCGTGGCGTGTATGACCGCCTCCCGTCCAAGACCAGCTCGCAAAAGCCCGCTTTGGAGCTGCTGTCCAGCATTCTGCGTCAGGAAGGACACAATGATGAGGCCCTGGCTCTGACCCGCCGCGCCACGCTGAAACAACCCGAGACACCCCAGGCGAGGCTGAAACTCGCGCTGGAGGACCTGAAGGGTGGTTTTGTCGAAATCCGCCGTCATGCCCACGACGAGTTGCTCAAGCTCGCCCGGCTCGAAACCGAGATCGCCATGGAGGCGGTCACACACCTCACCATTGATCCGCAGCTCACCGTCGCCGAGGCGCGGCAGTTGCTCGACATCGTCGATGATCATGCGCACAAACAATTGCCCGTCCGTCTTGGCGTCGTCTCCGCGCTCATGCGCTTGCAGCCCGATCAACGCGAAACCTTGCTTGATGGTGAGATCAAACGCTTCCAGTCCGGCGACGATGGTGCGCTGGAGCATCTGGCGCGCTGGCTGGCGCTGGAAAAGCAGCATGCCCGCCTGCTCAAGGTCGTGCCGATGACACTCGCCGTGAAATCCCGCGAACTCTACCCCATCATCGCCCAGGCGCTGGCCGAGGAAGGACGCTGGCAGGAGTTGAAAGAGATGCTTGCCGGCTCACGCCCGCCGATTTCACAGGCCCGCATTGCCATCTGGCTGGCGGAGGCCAGCAGCCATCTTGAACCGGACAAGAAGGAGGCGTCCCGGTTGCTGGAGGGCAGCATCGAAGCAGCCGGCAAGGAGGGGAACCTTCCAAACCTGCTCGCGGCCGCCGTGACTGCGGAAAAACTGCATCTGACGGATGTCGCCTTGGCCGCCTACCAGGCCGCCGCCATCAAAGGGGGCGAAGCCGCGCTGCCCATGCTGCAAAAAGCGCATGAAATGGCGCTGCTGCAAAAAAACTCCGCCGCGCTGCTGCAAATCGCCCGCAAGCTGCACGAAATCCGCCCTGCGAGCACCGCTTTTGCCGACCGCCTCGCCTACCTGCGTCTGGTGCTCGGAGAGGAGATCGAAACCGTCGATTCCAACACCTTGCAGAATCATGATGGCATCAACACCTTGATGGCCATCACCGTTGAGCGCATTCCCGCCGCCCTGCTGCGCGCGCTGGCCGCTTACCGCCTGGGAGATCAGGCTGCCGTCATGAAACATCTCGCCGACCTCGGGAACGCCACCACTCTGCCCGCAGGGCAGCGAGCGGTCGCCGCCGGTCTGCTCGCGTTGACCGGCAAGCCGGACCGTGCCTGGGAAATTGCCGAGAAAGTCCCGGATGCCCTGCTACTGCAGGAAGAGCTGACCTTTCTGGAGCGAGCGCGCTGAGCCGGAGCCGTTCTCATGACTCACTACGGCAGCGGCACACGAATGGTGAACACCGTGCTGACTCCTGGGACGCTTTCCAATTCAACGCTGCCAAGATGCGCCTCCACGGCGCGTCTGACGATGCACAACCCCAGACCAGAGACTCTGGACTCCTGTGGATGCATCTGCCCTGTGCGATGAAAATGGCCGAAGGCCTGCGGCACGTCTTCCACGCGGAAACCGACGCCATCATCCTCCACGGTGAGGATGCACTCGTGGCGGCTCCATCGTCCCGCGATCCGCAGCCGCAGGCCGGTGCGAGGGTTTTCCTTCAACGCGTTTTCGATGAGGTGGGTGAAAATCTGATCCCAATAAAAGCGGTCACCATGCAGCAAGCCTCCGTCCTCGGGAAAATCCAGCGTGATGACCGGGTGATAGGCCTCCACCAGCGGCGTGAGATGCTCCAGAACACCCTCGACACAGCCGCGCACAAGGAAGGGCTCCGTCTTCATCTGGGCGGGATCACCCTCCATCCTTGAGAGCGTGAGCATGTCATCAATGATGCGCATCATGCGGCGGCTGTGCTTGTCCATCACCTCCAGGCAGCGCTGCAGGGAGGCGGGGTTCTTGATCATGCCGCTCTTGAGAGTTTCGATGTAGCCATGGATGAGCGACAGAGGCGTTCGCAGCTCATGGCCTGCGTTGGTGACAAATTCACTGCGGATCTGCCCGGTCATGGCGTGCTCGGTCGTGTCCAGCACCATCACCCACACGCCCTGCCTGCCCTCCTCTTGCCAAGGTGCCGCCACCACATGATAAAACCGTTCCCCGCCCGCTTCCACACCTGCGGCCATGGGGAAGTGGAGATCCGTCTCCACCCGGCAGTGCCCGCGCACCGCGTCTGCCACCAGGTTTGCGATGAACTCCAGACCTCGGATTTCAGGCAGGCGCTCCCCCACAATCACCTGGAAAGGAAGAAACATCACACTCATCGCCAGATTGGCATGCGTGATGAGCCCGTCCTCATCGACGACGAGAATGCCCTGCGGCGTCTCATCCAGCAGGGAAGCGAGCAGATGGCACTCGTCCGTTCCACACATCGGAGGCGGCTGATTCATCCTCGTGCCACCCGCTGCCGTCCACACTGGATTCTCTGATGAATCTGCGATCATGCCTCCGCCTTGTCTTCCTTCTTCGTTCTAAAGTAATACCCCTGCCTGCGCAGCGTCCCAATGTGGCCGCCATGGTCCCCCAGCTTGTCGCGAAGGCGCTTGATATGCGTGTCCAATGTGCGCGACTGGGTGTCATCGGCATACCCCCAGACGGCGTTGAGCAGTTCGGAACGTGAGTGAATCACATCCGGGTTGGCCATCAGCGTGGTGATGAGCTTCAGCTCGGTGATCGTCAGGTCGATCAGCTCCCCGTTGACCGAGAGTGACATGTTCTTGCGGTCGAGCAAAAAATCCCCGATGCGCTGCTCGGCCAGCATCACCACTTTTTGCGAACGCCGCAGCACCGCATTGATGCGCAGCATCAGCTCACGCGGGCTGAATGGCTTCGTCAGATAATCATCGGCGCCGCCCTCCAGTCCGGCGATGCGGTCGTTGGTCTGCGAGCGTGCCGTGAGCATGATCACCGGAATATCCCGCGTCCGTGAGTCCGCGCGCAGCCGGCGGTGCACCTGCACGCCGTCGAGTCCCGGCAGCATGATGTCCAGAACGATGAGTTCAGGGGATGTTTTGACCGCCGCAGGAAGAACGGCGAGTCCATTGGACACAGAAACAACTTCGTGCCCCTCACGCTGAAGGTGGAGGGCCACGAGATCGACGATGTCCTTTTCGTCATCAACTACCAGGATTTTGCTCATGATCGGGAGAAGTTGATTGTGACGGCATTGCGGCATGACTGCCAAAGACTCACATGTTACGATCTCGTCGCACGGCCAACGAACAGGCCAATTGTGACGATTTCGTTGCTCCCGCCCTCCGTCCAATTCGCCAGACCACGTTGTGAAAGCCCCTCTGCCTGATCGATGCCATCGGCCTTTTTGAGCGGCCACCCGCGCCGCACCCTCAACTGGTCGAAGACCCGTTTGAGCATCTCAAGCTTCATGAGACGGAGCGTTCAGCTCAATGGGTCAAATCCGCGCCGATCTCGCCACTTTGGGCGCCAATGTTCAGAACATCGGCTTCAATGCCGCCTCGCTTGGATGACGTCACCCACCTTGCCGCCCACGAATGGCATGAACCGGAGCTCCGCGCCAGGATCGCCATCTGTCGAGAGGAGTTCATGCGCTGCTTCGACATCCTGTCGCAGCATGATCTGGCCATTTATCTCACGATGGATTATTTCTCGCACACACCTGCTCCGCATGTGCGCAGAGTGATACTCGAGCTCTTTGTGCATCAACTGCTGGATCGCTTCCTCGCTGAATTTCCCCAGATTGCAGGGATCATCATCCGCATCGGTGAATCTGACGGACGTGATGTGAGGGATGACTTCCGCCGCAAGCTGCTCTTCCGCACCTGGACCGTCGGCGCGTATGCCATCGGAGGTCTGATGTGGCACCGCCGCACCTTCACCAGAGTTAACGACGGCCTGGGCAGCGATGAGCTGGTCGTCTCGATGAAATACGGGGAGAACGACCTCTTCCACTACCTGCCTCTCCACCGGAATATCTTCCGCACGAAGGTCGCCAAGATCAGCGAGAGCGCGATGGGCGTGGACGCGGTGTTTCGATGAGAGGATCAGGCAGTCAACGTAGTTGTCACCTGATCCCGTTTGTCACAGACCATGAAAGGCTGAAGAGACTGGCATGTTCACCCATCGGCAGGACGAACTCCAACGCTTCCTTTCGTGGCGCAAAAAAACGCGCTTCATCCGTCGCCATGGCGGTCCGCTGTTAGCATTGACCCTGTTCATCATCTGCCTGCAACTCATCTGGCTGGCATACCAGCAGTCACGCCAGAAATCCGCTGGCGATGCCAATGCCAGCCATGTCTGGAAGACGGAAATCCGCCCGCGACGCTGAATGGGCTGTCAGCCAGCACCCTCGTTCACGCCGTCCTTTGTGACGAAAAGGTTGCGGAGAGCGTCTTTGGTTCTCTCGAAAATCGGTGATTCATAACTATTCACACCCTGGCCCGGTTATTCACAACTGCGGCAAGGCAAGGCCGGAACCCAGTCTCCCACCATGAAAACCAAGCTCCGCATCAAGACCCTGTTCATGTCCGATGTTCATCTCGGCATGGCCGATTCCAAGGCCGTTCAAGCAGCCCATCTCATCCGTCACTGCAAATGCGAAAAGCTGGTGCTCAATGGAGACATCGTGGACGTCTGGGCCCTGAAAAGCTCTGGGAGATGGACCCAGGAGCACACTCATTTCGTGCGAACCCTGCTCAAGAAGATGGAGAAGGAAGGAACCGAGGTCGTTTATCTACGTGGCAATCACGACGACATCCTGGAGCGGTTTCTTCCCTTCAAGATAGGCGGCCTTTCACTCGTCGATGAACACATCCACGAATCTCCTCACGGACGTTACCTCGTGGTTCACGGCGATGGCTTCGATCATTTGACCACCAATCATGTGTGGCTCGCGAAGGCAGGAGCCGTCGGCTACGAGATCCTGCTGCGGCTCAACCGCAGTTACAACGCCTGGCGTCGCTGGCGCGGCAAGGAATGCTTCTCCCTCAGCCGTTGGGTGAAATTGAAGGTCAAGCAGGCCGTCAGCTTTGTCGGTCGCTATGAAGAGCAACTGCAGAACCTGGCCCGTTGGAAAAAATGTGACGGCATCATCTGCGGTCACATCCACACGCCAGCGGACAAAATGATCGAAGACATTCATTACCTCAACTCCGGCGACTGGGTGGAAAGCATGACCGTCGTCGTAGAACACCTCGACCGTACCTTTGAGGTGATCAACTACCACGACTTCTGCCGCCTCACCGGCCGCCAGCCTAAAGGCACCACTCCAAGCATGGATGTCAGCACCATCAGCGGAAAGCCGCTGGCCCTTCCGGCACCTCAGGAGGAACTGGTGACGGCATAGAACGCGAACGCCCCTCTTTTCCACCATATGAAGCCTGTAGGACTTGTGAGGATCGGCTGATAAAACAAGCCCTCTGGTCTGGTGCAGACCATCGGAAGCCAAGGCAATCAGCAAGGCTGCTCCTCTTCAGGTATTCCATCAACGCGTTGTACAGGCTCAAAAAAAATCTCTCCTCAAACGCGCTGTGCCTTGGATCTCGACTTGTAATTGGTCGTTCAGACTTCTCCAAATTGACAATGCCACATGAAACTTATTTGATCATGAGTGGCGCACCCGTCAGGATTCGAACCTGAAACCTTCTGATCCGTAGTCAGATGCTCTAATCCGTTGAGCTACGGGTGCGTTGGCCTTGGCCATTTTCCACTGCCCGGAGACAGCGGGCCACGAGACTAGACCAGCGGAGGGCTTTGTCAATCAACGCGACACATTTTATTCACACCATTACCCCACGCTCAACGCGACTGCTCGAACGCATGCGCCACACGCAGAACGGTGGCTTCATCAAGCGCCTTGCCGACGATTTGCAGGCCGACAGGAAGCGATTTGCCCTCCATATCAACATTGCCACAAGGGACACTGATGCCTGGCAGGCCGGCAAGATTGACCGGGATGGTGAAGACGTCTTCAAGATAGGCGGCCAGAGGATTGTCCTTGAGCTCGCCTAGCTTGTGGGCGGGCATCGGGCTGGTGGGCGAAAGGATCACATCGACTTTTTTGAAAGCCTCCGTGAAGTCATTGCGGATCAGCGTCCGGGCTTTCTGAGCACGGATGTAGTAGGCGTCGTAGTAGCCTGAACTCAGCACGTAGGTGCCGAGAAGAATGCGGCGCTTCACCTCGGGGCCAAACCCTTCCGCGCGTGAGAACTGGTAGTGTTCCATCAAATCTCCGGCGCTGCCGCTGCGATGCCCGTAACGCACACCATCGAAGCGGGCGAGATTGGCCGAGGCCTCAGCTGGAGCCAGCACGTAATACGTTGCCACGCCAAGCTCGGTATGTGGCAGGCTGATCTCCTCGATGATGGCACCTAGAGACTCGAGCTGGCGGATCGCAGCCTGAACGCTGGCTGAAACGCCCGCGTGAATACCGCTGATGTAATATTCCTTGGGCAGACCGATGCGCAGTCCCTTGATGTCCTGACCAATCGCTGCAGTGAAATCAGGCGCTTCGACATTCAACGAAGTCGAGTCTTGGGCATCGTAGCCACAGAGATGGTTCAAGAGGAGAGCGGCGTCCTCGACAGTTTTGGTCACAGGACCGATTTGGTCGAGTGAGGAGGCGAATGCGACGAGTCCGTAGCGAGAAACACGGCCATAGGTCGGTTTGATGCCAACACAGCCGCACAAGGCCGCTGGCTGGCGGATGGAACCGCCGGTATCAGAACCAAGGGCTGCGATGGCGAGATCGCCGGCGACCGCTGCTGCGCTGCCGCCGCTTGAGCCGCCAGGAACCCGTGAAAGATCACGTGGATTGCGCGTGATGCCGAGCGCGGAGTTTTCCGAACTCGACCCCATGGCAAATTCATCCATGTTCAGCCGCCCAAACGGGATGGCTCCGCTGGCACGAAGCCGTCGAATCGCGCCCGCATCGTAGGGGGCTTTATAGTTTTCCGCAAGCATGCGCGAGCCACAGGTGCAAGGCTGGCCGGTGACGTTCATGTTATCCTTCACAGCGATGGGAATGCCTCCCAATGGCTTCGATGTGTCCGCACGCTCCGCTTCCGCGAGCGCTGCATCGACATCCCATGACAAATAAGCGCCGATTTCTGCATTGCGTGCTTCGATGGCCCTGGCCACATCCAACACAATGTCACGCGGTGTGATTTCGCCGGCTGTTATGCCTTTGCGCAGGGTGGTGATGGAGGAAGCAGCGAGCATGTTACAGAAGAGGAGCGGTTGTGCAGGCGTCACTCGATCACCTTGAGAATTTGGAACTGGTCAGCCAGGCACTTGGGAGCATTAGCAAGCGCCTGATCCTGACTGAAACCAGGACGGACCTCGTCTGAACGAAGCACGTCATAAACCGGCATGGCGTGCGCCGTCGGCTCCACGCCGTCCAAATTGTAGCGTGTCAGCGTGTCTATGTAGGACAAGATGCCATCGAGTTGAGTTTCATACCGTCTGGCCTCGTCTTCAGTGAGGGCAAGGCGCGCCAGTTTGGCGACGTGATGGATGTCAATTTGATGGGCTTCAGACATGAAAAAGCGTCTCTCTTGCCAGCAGGCTGCATGCTTTGCAAACAAAAGGCGCAGACTGTTTCCAGCCTGCGCCCATGTGTTAAATCCAGCGATTACCAGCCTTGGGAGCGCGAATACGCGGCCTCTGAGCGGTACCCAAGTTCCGGCGGGAACTCCGTGTATCCCCACCAGTTGTCCAAAACTTCCTTGTGATGATAGGGCGGACGGTAAGTCATCTTCCAGCTCGGAACCGGGAAGGTGATGGTTTCATAGACACCGTAAACAGCCCTGACAAGTGTGCGCTTGGTGCCCTCAACCAGGAAATCTGAAGCACCGGCAATCGCACCGTCGGACTTGTTGCTCTTGCGCCAAGTCGTGGGGTATTCCAACCAGCCGAACAGAAGATTGCCCACCCCACGGCTGAGTTTCCGACTCCAGGTGAAATGATGACCGGAAGGGGACTGGATGTCTCCAAAGGCGGTGCTGGCAAGTGCCAGAGCGGTGATTGCGAGGATTAAATAGCGATTTTTCATGCTGCTTGATGATGATTAACAAAATCTGGAGGTGTTTGGCAACCACTAAGTTGAGCTTTTTTAGAGGCCGGTTTGTTCATTGGGGTTTTGCAGGAAACTGATCGTTCAGCAAACGCCGGGCCGCTTCGAGCGCGGCAGGATCTGACGGGTGGTCGATCACATTGTTCAGTTCCGCTTCATCACGAGTGTGATCGTAAAGTTCTCTGGCTAGTACGGCACCCGTGTCGTAATTCCGCCACTCGGTGTACCGCAATGTTGCCGTACGGACGCTCACCCCCATCGCCTCCGGTCTTCCACGCTTGGTGCGGTCTGGGTAAGCGGGGCGCGGATGCTGGGTAAAAGCGGCCTTTTTGACTTTGGCCTGCGGATCATCCAGCACGGGAACGAGACTGACTCCTTCCAGACCTGGAGCAGTCGGAACGGCACAAAGCGCGGTGATGGTCGGAAAAAGATCGATCATTTCGGCAAAGGCATCGGTTTTGGCTCCTGCGTGCTTCGCCTGCGGTGGTGCAATGATCAGCGGCACACGGGCATCAAGCTCAAAATTCGAGGTTTTGGCCCACAATCCGTGCTCGCCAATGTGATAACCATGATCCCCCCAGAATACGATCACAGTGGAGTCCAGCAGTCCGTGCTTCTCGATAGCGGCAGTCACTTTTCCCACTTGGGCGTCCATGTAACTGATGCCGGCAAAATACCCGTGCCTCATTTCCGCCACCTGTTCCGGTGTGGGCTGCTTTTGATTCTCCGGCGGGCCTAAAATCTCGGTGCTCTGGTGAAATGCGATCTCTGGGGCCTGCGCGGGACGATCTGCGTTGAGTGGTGGCAATTTGTCCCGCTCATACATGTCCCAATATTTTTTGGGAGCGTTAAATGGTGCATGCGGTTTCCAAAAGCCAACGGCGAGGAAAAACGGCTGGTCTTTTACCTCGCCAAGGACACGGACAGTCTCGGCGGCAACACGACCATCGTAATAGGCCTCGTCCTGCACATCGCGACACTCACACATGGGTGCTTTCCCGTACTGGCGCAGATTGCTGGAAAGCGTGGCCAGATTCGGCGGCAGAGCCCCGCTGGTCAGAGGGACGTCATCGCCATGATTCGCGTAGTGCAGGAATTCAGGAGCGCTCCAGGAACGCGGGTCTCCATGCTCCTTGGTATGCCAGTTGTGGAAGATTTTACCCACGCAGCGGGTGGTGTAGCCGTGTTTCTTCATCCACAACGGCAGGGTGGTCACATCCGGTCTCAGTTCACGAAAATGCACCCCGTTCACATGCAGTCCAAGTGTTCCTGGACGCAAACCGGTGAGCATGGAGGACCGTGATGGATTGCAAACAGCCTGCTGGCAGTAAGCACGCTGGAAAAGAGTGCCGCGTCTCGACAGCGCATCCAGGTTGGGCGTCACCGCCACCGAGCCGTAGCACCCCAGTTCCGCCCGCAGATCATCAGCCATGATGAACAGGACATTGGTTTGCGATGCCGCATGGGCTGGCGGAGACGAGAATAACAAGAAGACACCGGCAAAAACAGTTCGATAAATCATGACGAGGTCATAACGGCGGACTGTCCAGAATGTTGCCCGTCAAACAGGCGGGCATGACACCATCAGGCAGGCTGGCGTTGGAGCTTGTTGCGCATGCCGCGCCAATTCGCCCGGTGTTTCCGGGCCCATTCAGTGAGGGCATACTCAAAGCCAATGTCATGACCCTCGCGCTCGCTGGCAAGCCATTTCAAGCGTAGAATTTCCTCCTGTTCAGCAAGGAATTCGCCATAAGGAGTTCCAGAAAGTGCCAAGGTGGAAGCAGCGGACATGATGCACATGTATGACTGGGAAAGCGCAAGGATTCAAGCGGGAGCTCGATTACCCGGGAACATGAGCGCCATGCGCAGCTCTGGTGTCACTCCAGACACGCTTCATCCTGACGATTTTTACGGCCTTCCAAAGAAAGCAAATGACAAGGTCTGGCCCGCCTTTATATAATCCACGCTTTCCAATCGCACGTTTAAGCCGGAGTAGCTCAGTGGTAGAGCATCGCATTCGTAATGCGAGGGTCGCGGGTTCAAATCCCGCCTTCGGCTCCATCCATACGTGTTCGCCATGACCAATCCGAGCATCGCTGACAATGATCCGCCACGCCGCAGCCGCGCCCGGCGTCGTGAAGCCATGGTCAATGCCATCGCCACGGTTCTGGGCTGCATGGCCTTGGTGGTCATGATTGCCACGGTGGTCCGCGTAGTCATGGTGAAATTGTGGGAATCCGCCCGGGTAAACCCCGACTACGTCCAGTCAGTCTATGACAATGATCTGGATCGCCGGTGGTCTGGAAATACCACCGCACAGCCCTCTCTCTTGAATGAACCTTCCCAAGAGCAGTCACCGGATAAACCGCTCCCCCAAGCAGAACCTGCTTCCCCTTCCGCTGACGACACCATTCCCGCCAAGCCCCCCCTTGTTTCGAACGTCAAACCGCCGGTGCCCCCCCTGCCATCGGCACCTTCCGCCATTCAAAACATCGAGAGCAAACGACTCAAAATTGAAGGCGCAGTCCGCGGTTTTTTTGAAGCGGCTGACTTGGATCAAAAGCTGGCCTTTGCCCGTGACCCGCAACGTGTCCGCTCGTTGATGGAAAACTACTACCTCACTCACCCTCAGGATCCTCTGGAGTGGAAAAACCTTGGCTGGGTGCTGCCCGTCGAGGAACCCGGATTTCGCCTGGGTTATGCACAGGCGGTCTTTGCCAATGCCGAGCCTGTCAGCCTCAACATTGAGGAATTGGAAGATGGGACCTTCCGGGTGGACTGGGA
>CAMCWM010000161.1 GCA_945882215.1 Akkermansia muciniphila
GAGCGCTGGTTCTCCCTGCATTTGAAAAAATGGTGCGGCGTCACGGTAATGCTCCGTGCGGGCTCGGTGAGCACTGGGGTTACAGGCCAGGGCGCCTCTTTAGCGATCTACCGCCGCGTTATTTATGAAATGGCACGGCGGGTGGGTAACGCTCCCACATTCCCAGGGTTTGGAGTCCTGCGCATTGCTTGTCTGCCACCGCCGTATGAAACTCGTTCAGCCATGAAAGGGCACAGAGGCGGCAAACAAACCCTCAACCACCTCCCGAGTGGTCGCATCAACACCGGCACGCGCTCTGTGTCCTTTCATGGCAGATCGTGTGACGATCTGCCATAAATAGAACGAACACCGCTGCCACGCACGGGATGGAGCTTGTCACTCCATCGCTGGCGTCGCACCCGCAGGTCTTTCACGGCGGATGTTTCGGTGTTTATGGCACACCTCCCAGGGAAGCCGTTTCGTGATGTAAAAATATGGGCGCAAATCGCCCGACTCCTCGCCTTGGCATAGGAGTATTATGTATTCGGTGGCTGCCATTCTTGACATCTAGGTGGAGGGGTGCGAACCTGCAT
Source organism: Akkermansia muciniphila (assembly GCA_945882215.1). GTDB lineage: Bacteria > Verrucomicrobiota > Verrucomicrobiia > Verrucomicrobiales > Verrucomicrobiaceae > Prosthecobacter. The sequence continues at coordinate 573 of CAMCWM010000161.1, forward strand.
TCAGGTTCTGCTGCGGTCATTCAATCGACTCTACCAGGAGTCAGCCAGGCCGGCCTTGCCCCGGTGTCCGTTAGCGCGGATGCCGGGGTTTTTCATGCTGTGAGGGGTTCAACCGGGACGGTTGAGCGTGGATTCATCTGGTTCGTGGATCAGTGGGTTGGATTTGAAATACGGGAAACGAAAAGCCCCGCTGCCTTGGAGAGGGCGAGCAGGGCTTTCCTTGGAAAACTGGCCTTTCGGGGCCTATGTGGACGTTAGACCGTCCTGCTCGCTGATTTGTCGCATGGGGAGACTCCAATCCTTTCTTGGATGTGCCGGGACCATACGATAGCCAAAACCGGCGCACAGAATCTCTCCCTGACGCTCCAAGAGCGCTGCGGATGAGTTAAGTTGTGTCCGGTTGGTTTTCATGACGAGTTGTGAAGGTAACGAATGATGACACGGCTTTCTTGGGCCGTCAACATGAGTTTCAAACTTTTTCTTAGCCAGAGTATTTTTACTGACTCATTCACTCCTATAACCAATCATGGCTACGGAAACGCCTGCTCCAGCGCCGCCACATTGGCCTTCATGACGGTCATGAAGTCGCCGCTGTCCGGCACGTTGCCGCAGGGATCAAAAACAATGCTCCGAAGACCCAGGGAAGACAACTTTTCGACGTTGTCCTTGGTGGGGTCGCCTTCCCAGATCATCCAGCGGGCACGATGGGTGGCGAGGATGCCATTGAGATCGGCGAGGTACTTGTCATCAAGCACGGTGTCGGGTTCCCAGAGCAGGGATTTCAAGTTCATGCCGTAACGACGGGCGAGGTAGTGATAGACCGGATGCGAGGCGACGAGCGGCTGGTTCACCAGACGGCGACTGAGCGTGCTCATGCGATCATCCAGTGCCTCAAGTTCGTCTTTGAGCGCATCAACGTTTTTCTCCATCGCTTCTTTGGCGGCGGGCACCAGCTTCATCAAAGCCTCGCTTACCGCCCGCGCTTGGAGTGAAGCCTGTTTGAAGTCGATCCAGGTGGTGAAGGCGGTGCCGTTGTGGCTGTGCTCGCCGCCCGGGCCGTGGCTATGAGTCGTGGCGTCGGTGATCTGAATGAAGTTATTGGCAAAAGCGCTGGAGGTATCGACCACTTTCGATTCGGGCAACGTGATTTTGTCCGCCCACTTCGAATAGGTGGCGCCGTTCATGAGAATGAGGTCGGCGCTTTGAAACGCGGCGACGGCGGCCTCGTCTGGCTGCCAAAAAGCCGGGTCTTCATCTTTCGGTGCAAGGAATCGCACCTCGACCGCGTCACCGGCTATACGTTGTGCGAAGTATTGCAGCGGGTAGTTGGCAACAAGCACCTGCGGCTTGCCGGACTTGGCTGAAGCAGCCGCAGCTATTTCGGCAGGAGCATCAGCGCCCGGGGCTTTAGCGGCAGGTTCAGTCGAACTGGGTTTGCAGGCGCTGATTAGAAGCGCGAGACCGGAGAAGAAGAGACGGAGTTTCATGAAAGTAAGGATAGCAGTCTGAAAAGCGGGTGATGTAAATGGCAAAATGCCGTGATTACTCAGGCATGGAGCCTGAACTCGCCACGTTCAAGCAGTTCACGCAACACCCGACGATACGGCGCTGGCATGGGCGTGGATTCAAGTTCGCCGAAGGGGATGATGCGATGTGTGTCCGGCCACTCCAACTCCTGCGCATGTGGTTCATGCACCCACAGGGTGACCTTGTAGCGTGTGATGCCGTAATGTGAGCGCAGCAGGACCGGCGGCGGTTGATCCACATGCATGGGATGCAATGCGGGCAATTTCCAGAGGCCCGTGCGCCGCTTGCCGGTCTCGAGTTCCAGCAGAACGCCTGCGCCGGTGCGCAGAAAGACAACCCGCTCGGTGACTGCGGTGATCTCGGGTCGTGCGTGTTTCACTGGAAGTGATTCCGGCTCGATGGCACGGCAATGGGAGCGCACCGGGCACGCGTCACACGTCGGCTTCGTCGGCGCGCAATGGGTCTGGCCGAGTTCCATGAGTGCGGCATTCAACGAGCGTGGATCGTCCGTCGTCTGCACGAGCGCCTTCGCGCGTTCCCATAGCAGCTTGATGCCAACTGTGGAATCGACCGGCATGGCGTCATTGTAAATGCGTGCAAGCACACGCGTGATATTGCCATCCACAATGGGCTCCGCGAGACCGAAGGCAAAACTCGCCACCGCTCCCGCCGTGTAAGGGCCGATGCCTGGCAAGGCGAGAATCGCCGCGGGATCTTGGGGAAACACACCTCCATGCTGAACGATCACTTCGTGAGCAAGCCGCTGGAGATTTCGCGCGCGTCGGTAGTAGCCCAGGCCCTCCCACACTTTGAGCACTTCATCTTCACGCGCAGCGGCAAGCGTCGCAAAATCCGGAAACCGTGCCAGCCACCGCGCATAATAGCCACGACCCAGCACGGTCTGGATCTGAGTCTGCTGCAACATGACTTCCGCGATGAGAATCGCATACGGATCACGCGTGCGCCGCCAAGGATAGTCGCGGGCATGCTGCCCAAACCAGTTCACCAGTTCATCGGCAATTGCTTGGACATCAGGCTTGGCGGCTTTGGACGGCATCGTCCGCACTTTGAACAGGCAGCCGCATTTTTCATGAGCCTTTCGACAACTTTATCGTTTATGTCATTCCAATGCCCGCCCTGACCAGCTACACCCATGCCCTTACCGCCCCGCAGGCGGAGAAGCTGCAAACATTGCTGGATGAGCGCGGATTTGAGTTCATGACGAAGCCGTACTGCCTCTACGCCGCCGCCAAGGCAAAGGTGAACGTGCTGGTGTATGAAAAAGGGCCGAAGGTGGTCGTGCAGGGCAAGGAAACTGAGGATTTCGTCACCACCCTGCTTGAACCCGAGGTGCTGGGCGAAGCCAAACTCGGCTACGAGGAGGTGCATCACCCGGAAATGTTCCAGCCACACATTGGTGTCGATGAGAGCGGGAAAGGCGACTTCTTCGGGCCGCTGGTGATCGCCGGTGTGTATGTCGATGCTGAAGTGGCGCGACGCTTGCGCGACATCGGTGCCGTGGACAGCAAGCGTATCGGCAGCGACGAGCGCATCGCCAAGATCGCCTCTGACATTCGCAGCGTTCGCGGCCTTGTGTGGGAGGTGATTTCGATTCAGCCGGAGCGCTACAACGAGCTGTATGAGAAATTCGGTAATTTGAACCGCCTGCTGGCCTGGGGGCACGCGAAGGTCATCGAAAACCTGCTGGAGCGTGTGCCCGACTGCCCTCGTGCCATTTCCGATCAGTTTGCCAATCCAGCGGTGCTACAGCGTGCGATGCAGAAACGCGGGCAAAGCATCGAACTTGTGCAGCGCACCAAGGCGGAAAGCGATCCCGCAGTGGCTGCGGCATCTATTCTGGCAAGAGAGGCGTTTGTCGGCTGGCTGAAGTCGCAAAGCCAGCGTTTAGGCATCGATCTCCCCAAAGGAGTTTCGCCAATCGTGAAACAAAACGCGGCGGCATTGGTATGTAAGCACGGCAGGGATGTTCTGCAGATCCTGAGCAAGCTGCACTTCCGAACTGCTGGCGAGGTCGTGGATAGAGTCACGCTTTGATATTATTAGCAATAATCCTATATCTAGTAGGAACCGAACAAATTTTGATGTGGAATTTAGTTGCACCTCTTTAATCGTTTTGATACTCAATGAGTCATGGCCACAATCACGAAAAAGGAGTTGGTAAGCGAACTCAGCGACGCGACCGGAGTGAAACACGCCGACACGCTGGCATTTGTGGAATCGTTTATGGAGTTGGTTTCAAAGCATTTAGCTGAGGGAGACGAGATCACCCTGCGAACCTTCGGCACCTTTGACCTGCGAGTGGCCCGTGGCAAAATTGGCCGTAATCCCAAGCAGCCAAATTCTGAGGTCATGATTCCTGACCGCTGCGTGGTCCGGTTCAAGCCTAGCAAGGAATTGAAGTCCCAAGTGGCAGCACTTGCAGTGGCCAAGCTCAATGGCAACCAAGTCTTGAATGGCAGCCATGAATTGAACGGGAACCACGTCTAGGTTTTGCCTTGCTAAGAATGCGCGGGGCGGGCGTATTAGCTGCCCTCCATGCGTTTCACCCTCCTTCTCTCTCTTCTCCTCGTCACCGGCCTTCAGGCCGCCCCTCAGTGGATCTGGCTTACCAAAGACGCCACCAAGGACAATGCTGTCAGCTTCCGCCACAGCTTCGAAATCCCCGCGAACGCCCACTTTGCCACGCTGGAACTGACCTGCGACAATGGCGCGGATGCCTTAATCAACGGCAAGAAGGTGCTGACCAATCCTGATTGGCAGGAGCCTTCGAAGGTGGACATCAGCAAAGACATCAAGCGCGGTGAGAAGAACGAGATCGTCGTCCATGCGCGCAACAAGGGCGGCATTGCCGCCATGATTGCGCGGCTGAAGATCAAGCTGGCCAACGGCACCGAAAAAGTGCTCGTGGAGACCAGCGGTGAATGGCAGGCCTCCGCCACCGGTAAAGAGGAATGGAAACCTGCCGCTGTGATCAGCATCTACGGCAAAGACCGAGGCCCCTGGGGCCTCGCGCTTGATGGCAAACCCGGCGGCGGCAATAACAGTGGTCCGGCGGAAACCATCGCTGCTGACGAAGTCACCGTGCCGAAGGGCTTCAAGGTCGAGAAGCTCTACAACGTGCCGAAGGACCAAGAAGGCTCCTGGGTTGCCCTTACAGTCGATCCCAAAGGCCGCCTCATCGCCTGCGACCAGTACGGCAGCATCTACCGCATGAGTGTTCCTGCCATCGGCAAGACAGAGAACCTCAAACCCGAGAAACTCGCCATCGAAATGGGCAAGGCGCACGGCCTGCTCGCCGCTTTCGACAGCCTCTACGTCATGGTCAACGAAGACGGCAAAAACAACGGCCTCTACCGTCTCCAGGACACCAATGGCGACGACCAATACGACAAAACCACCAAGCTGCACACCATGGCTGGCGGTGGTGAGCACGGCCTGCACAGCATGGTCGTCAGCCCCGATGGCAAACGCATCTTCTTCAACTGCGGCAATCACACCAAACTGCCCGAAGGCCTCGAAGACAGCCGCCCGGCAAAAATTTGGGGCGAAGACCACGTCCTCCCGCGCTTGTGGGATGCGAACGGCCACGCGCGCGGCATCCTGGCTCCTGGCGGTTATGTTTGCAGCATGAATCCCGATGGCAGCGGCCTTGAACTCTTCTGTTACGGGTTCCGCAACGAGTTCGACATCTGCTTCAACGACCAGGGCGAACTTTTCACCTATGACGCCGACATGGAGTGGGACATCGGTGCTCCGTGGTATCGCCCCACACGCGTGAATCACTGCGTCAGCGGCGCGGATTACGGCTGGCGCAGCGGCAGCGGCAAATGGCCGCAATATTATCCCGACAGCCTGCCCACCACCATCGACATCGGCCCTGGCAGCCCCACTGGCGTCGTCGCTGGCACTGGCGCGAAATTCCCCGCGAAGTACCAGCACGCCATCTACATCAACGACTGGACCTACGGCACCATGTGGGCCATCCACCTTGAGCCCAAAGGCGCGAGCTACCTCGCCACCAAGGAAGAATTCGTCTTCGGCAAACCGCTCCCGCTCACCGACCTCGTCATCCATCCGCAGGACGGCGCGATGTACTTTGCCGTCGGTGGCCGCAAAACACAGTCCGGTGTCTATCGCGTCACTTATGTCGGCGATGAATCGACCGCGCCTGCCAAAGCGCTGCCGCTCGATGAAGAGTTCAAGATGCGTGCCGCGCTCGAAAGCTATCACAGCGGCAAAATCGAAGCTGAAAAGGCCCTTAACACGGCCTGGGGCTATCTGAGCCACAGCGACCGCCATGTGCGCTACGCCGCCCGTGTCGCCATTGAAAAGCTCCCGGTCGAGCTGTGGAAAGAAAAAGCTCTCAATGAAAAACATCCTGTCGCTTTGATCGAAAGCATCATCGCCCTCGCCCGCGTCACCGGAGCCAAATCGAACCACGAAGGCGGCAGACCCGCCGCCAAAGCCACCGGCACCTCTTCCGAGCCGATTGGCAACGTCACACCCGAAAATGTAGAACTGCAAAAGCAGATGCTCAAAGCTCTCTCGGGCGTGAATAGCGACATTTCTTTGAGTCATCAACTCGCCGCTTTGCGAGCATTGCAACTCATCCTGATCCGCCTCGGCAAGCCTGATGCCGAGACTTGCTCGAAGATGGCTGAAGTTCTGGACGCGAAGTTCCCCACCGAGAATCCCCAGCTCAATCGCGAGCTCTGTCAGATTCTCGTCGCCATTGATTCGCCCCAAGTCGTCTCCAAAACGCTCGCGCTCATGGCGACAGCCAAAGATGACTTCCAGGAAGTCGCCACCGATGCAGTCCTCAGCCGCAACGACGGCTACGCCAACGCAGCCCGTGCCGCCGCGGGCAGCCGTCCCAACGCGCAGCAGATCGATTACATGTTCGCGTTGAGAAACGCCACCGCTGGCTGGACTCCCGAGCATCGCAAAACCTTCTTCAGTTGGTTCCCTCGCGCCCGCACTTGGAAAGGCGGCAACAGCTTCAAAGGCTTCATCGAAAACATCCGCAAAGACGCTCTGGCGACCTTTGTGCCGCAGCCCGAACTCGCCGACCTCGACGCCCTCAGCAACAAAGTCGAGGCCATGACCGCCATGCCCAACTACGTCGCCCCCAAAGGCCCCGGCAAAGCGTGGACCATCGACGAAGTGCTCGCCCTCGCCGCCGGTGGCCTCAAAGGCCGCGACTTCGCCAATGGCGAGGCCATGAACCGCAGCATCATGTGCGCCACCTGCCACCGCTTCAACGGCGACGGCGGCAGCATCGGCCCCGATCTCACCGGCGTCGGCAACCGCTACACCCTGCGCGATCTCTTGGAGAACATCATCGACCCCAGCAAAGTCATCTCCGACCAGTACGACAGCCACGAGATCACCAAGAAAGACGGCAGCATCCTCATCGGACGCATCGTCGTCGAGGAGAACGAAAAAGTCTTCCTCATGACCAACCCCTTCGCCCCTAATGACCACATGGCCATCAACGAGGCCGACATCGCTAAAAAAGGCACCCGTAAAGTTAGCATGATGCCCCCCGGTCTCATCAACTCGCTCAACCAAGACGAACTCCTCGATTTGATCGCCTACCTCGTCAGCGGCGGGAACCCGAAGGACAAAGCGTTCGCAAAGTGATCGAAACACATCTCTCACCATGTACCGCATTTTTCTCCTCACTCCCATCTTTGCAGTCACGCTAACGGCTGCCGAACCCGCGAAGAAAGCTGAACCCAAAAAAGAAAAGCCCTTCACACCCGGAGGCATCTACCGGCAGGGAGACATGCAGCGGCCGCGGCCCACGGTCATCACGCCACCATCGGAAAACTCGCCGCCGAGCGATGCCATCGTGTTGTTCGATGGCAAAGACCTCACCAAGTTCAAGCGGCAGCCGCGCAAGGATGACCCGGACACCTCCGACACGCCGAAATGGAAGATCGAGAACGGTTACGCGGAGATCACGCCTAAATCCGGGCAGATCGAGACACGCGATAAGTTTGGTTCATCGCAGATTCACATCGAGTGGGCCACGCCCGCCGAGGTGAAGGGCAGCAGCCAGGGGCGTGGCAACAGCGGCGTGCTGCTGCATGGCTGGGGCGAAGTGCAGGTGCTCGATTCCTTTGAAAACGACACTTATCCCGATGGTCAGGCGGCGGCGATTTACAGCGCCTACCCGCCGCTGGTGAATGCCAGCCGCAAGCCGGGCGAATGGCAGAGCTACGACATCATCTGCGAGTGCGCGAAGCTCGATGACAAAGGCAATGTGCTGCAGGCCGCGCGCATCACGGTCATTCACAATGGTGTCATCGTGCATCACGCCGTGGAGCGAGACACGAAGGTGCAGGAGTTCGGCTTCGCACTGCAGGATCACAACAATCCGACGCGCTACCGCAACATCTGGGTGCGCCCGCTGCACCGGTATGATGAGAATGTGAAGTGATCACCTCGCCGCCGCCTCGTTGGTGCGTTTCACCAGATTGAGCACCGTTTTCGCAGGAATGGCTTCGTGAAGGACGAGCGTCGTGCCGGTGGAGGGCGGCGGATTACTGTTAAAGGTCTGAATGCGTGCCACATGACCGATGACGTTGCCGTATTCGTCGAAGACGGCGGAGCCGCTGCTGCCCTGGGCCCAGTCGGTGCTCACATTGAGCCGCTGGCTGGATGAGCCTTCTGTGGAATCGGTGGAATAGAGACGGTTCACAATTCCGGCGCTGAAGTAGCCGCGATGCTTCAACGGATCGCTGAAGCAGTAGGCGGGCTCGCCGAGATCCACCTCCGCGCGCAGAGGCAGGGGCCTCAACCCACCGGCAATGACACGCACGAGCGCGGCGTCGGCCTTCGCATCCGAACCGAGGATGGCGGTGGTGGAAAAGATCTCGTTGTCCGCGTTGGCGACGATGAGCCAGCCTTCTTTGAGTGTGGCCGGCGGATCGACGACGTGATTGGCGGTGGCGACGACATCCGGCGCGACGGCGTAGGCGCCCGCCATGCTGAGATGCATCTTGTCGCAGCGCGTGCAGCGGTAATACCACCCGGCACGCAGATGGGCTGCTTGGGCGACACGCGCGATGTCGCGGCTCGATTTCGACTGCGTGGACTCACTGGCCAGCGCCACGGGGCCGGCCTTGGGCTGCCTGAGCTGCTCCTTGACCGCCGTGTGATCGAGGAACTGGCCGGTCTTCACCGCCTTGTCGGCGAATTCGAGCAATGGATCCGGCGGAGCGGGTGGTGCTGCGGGCACAGCCGCTTTAGACGGTGCAGGTGCACCTGGACGGGCAACGGCGACAGGGGCGATCCCACTGAGCGGCAGGCCGAGTGCTTTTTCGACGGTGGGCCGCAACGAGGCTCCGCGCAGCTCCGTGCCTTTGGCGAGCAGCTTGCCGGTGGTTCCATCGACAAGAAAGCACGCGGGAATGGCGCGCACACCGTAGAGTTTGCCCAATTCGGCCTCCCAGCCCTTGCCATCGCAGATTTGCGGCCACGCCATGCCTTTGTCCTTGATGAACTGCGCCAGCTTGTCCTGCGTGCGTTCGCTGTCGAGGCTGATGCCGAGCACCTCGAAGCCCTTGGGCTGCAAATCGGCATGCACCTTGGTCAGATTGGGCAGTTCGCCGATGCAGGGACCACACCACGTCGCCCAGAAGTCGAGCATGACGACCTTGCCCTTGTAATCGGCGGGAAAGTTTACTTTGGCACCGGCAGTGGTGATGGCTTCAAAGCTCTGCGCCTTGTCCGCATCAGAAATGGCGCTCTGGGCGAAGCAGGACGTGGTCAGCAAAGTCAGGGAGATGAGAATTCGTTTCATATCCCTGATTGGATGAATTTCCTGCCACAAGGTCAAGCCTGCAAAACAGCAGACGCAGCAGCAGGTCATTTTACCGTCAACTTCGGCTGCATCACCAGCTTGTGCGTTTCCTCACCAACCCACAGGTCCGCGCAAATGGCTTGCCGGTCTGCTCGCTGGTGAGGTTGAAGTCGGCGCTGACGAGTTCGTCGCGGATGCGCTTGGCTTCTTCGAGTTTCGGGAAGATCGGCTCGACTGCATGAAGAGGCAAACCGAGAAGCAAATGGGAGCAGCGAAGGCGCATGAGCAGGCAGGAGGTCACTTGAATGTGAGCGTCGTCTTGGGCAGCAGCGCTTTGATCTTAGCCTGCGTTTCGTCGCTGAAGGGCTCTTTCACAGGCACAAGGCGCATGGACTTGAGGAAGGCGAAGTTGGCGAGCACGGCGAGGCGCTCGTCAGGCAGCGGCACCTTGCCGAGTTCGAGGTGTTCGAGCTGCGTGAGGCCCGCGACGGTCTTCAACTCGGCATCGGTCAGCTTCGTGGCATTGGTCAAGGTGAGGCGTCGCAGCGTGGCAATGCCTTTGATGAGCGCGATGGAGTCGATGGACTCGAAGCCTTCGCCGAGCTGCAATGACTCCAGCGGAAGCTTGGCGAGGTGAACCAAGGCCTGCGGCGTCGCATTCGAGGTGCCGATCTCAAAGCCTTTGAGCTTGGTGAGTTTCGCCAGATGCACCGCACCTGCATCGGTGAACTTGGCGTGGGCAAGACTGATGCTTTCCAGGTTGGGCAGGTGGTCGCAGAGTTCCTTCAGGCCTTCATCGTTGATGCTGCTGCCGCGATGGCTGACTTTGATGAGCTTGGTGAAGCCATCGAACTTCGCATACGCCTTGCCGGTGATCTTTGTGCCGACGAACGAGAAGGCCTCCAGGTTTTTCAACCCTGCGATCTGTTCCATGCCAGCATCCGTGAGCGGACCGTTGTTGGTGAAGCGTAGTGTCTTGAGGCTCGTGAGCTTCGCGATGTGCGGCATCCAGTCGTCATTGAACTTGGTGGAGATGACGTTCAGCGACTCCAGAGTGCTGATGTGACTGAGGTGCTCGAAGAAGACCGCGTCATACGGATCATCTTTGCGGTGATCGTGCGGGCCAGTATTTGGCACGGCAAGATCGACGAGCTTGAGGCTCTGGCCGTCTTGAGTCTTCTCAACTTTGCCTTTGGCGGCTTCGACGATGCGGGTGACGGCTTCGACATGAGGATCGAGCGCGAAAGCGGAAACACTGAGGGATGTGATTAGAGCGATGGTGAGTTTCATGGATTGGTGGAGTAATGGATTGATGAAAAGAGTTATTTTGCGAGCTGGCCGTCACGTTGAAAGGTCTGCCAGTCGGTGGCAAAGGCGGCGTTGAGGAGCCAGGAGGCGGTGGATTTGTCGCCGGTGAAGTCAGCAAAGGGTGCGATGGGCAGAGTTTGGTAGCCGCCTTTGCTGGCATTCCAGTTCTGGCCGAGATGACCGGTGTCGGCTTTGGGCGCTATGAGTTTCACCGGGCCTTTGGCTGGATCGGCATCCGCAGGCACTCGGGCGGCGAAGCTGTGGCGCAGGAAGGAGAAGACGAGCGGCCAAGTCTTCTCGCCGGGGCCATGACCGGTCTTTGGCTCGACAGCGTAGTGCCAGAGCGCGTTGTGCTTCTTCCGCATCGCTTCGACGACGGCCATGTTCTGTTCTTTCGACGGACGGGCGAAGAAGCCATCGTCCTCGCCGAAGATGACCATGCCGGGAGTCTGCGCGGCTTTGGGCTGATACACCTGAAACGTGGTGCCGGGGCGCATGGAGACCCACGCCCAGACGCGGGAGCCTTCGGCGGCGGGATAGATGGCGGAGAAGCCGGTGCCGTTTGAGTGGCCGTAGAGAAACAGCGGCGCGTGATTGAGCTCAGGATGCTGCACATTTTCGGCGAAGGCCGCGATGCGTTGATCCAGCAAGCTGCGTGGCCAAAAGCCACGTTGCATGGGATTGCCGACGAACTTGAAGATCGCGAGATGCAGCTCGCGCGCGATCTTGCGTAACTCGGGATGCTTGTAGAGCGTCTCGCCGCTGCCGTGGCCGGTGATCGCCACGATGCCGCGTGCGGTGCCAATACCCTCGGGCAGCCAAAGATCAAACTTCACCTCCTCCTTTTTGCCCTCGCCCTTCTGTTTCACGGCTTCGGCCCACTGCGCATCGCTGAGATCCCAGTCCCAATGCTGCTCGATGACCTGATTCGCCGCAGGCGTGCCCCACTTGGCCTCATCAAGGATGATGTTACCCGCGCCCTGGCCCTTCACGCCTGCATTCGCCCGCACCCAGCCGATGCTGTGGCACTCAGGAAGCTGGAGTGTCTCGGTGAGTTCAATGTCGGCGGCGGAAAGTGGCAGCACCGCAGAGATGAAGAAGAGAAGTTGGATGATTGGTTTTGGCATAAAGCAGGGAAATTTTTGCACCGCAGAGCAACTGTGTCAGTGAGCAAGCTGGAAGTTGGGGTTGGCGATCAAAAGATTGAGCACGCAGAGGAGCTTGCGCATGACGGCGGTGATAGCGACCTTGAAGGGCTTGCCACGGCTGAGCAGGCGTTGGTAGAAGGCCTTGAGGATGGTGTTGACGCGCACGCAGCGCAGCGCGGCCATGTAGAGCACACGGCGCACCTTCTTGCGCCCGCCGCTGATGTGGCGCTGGCCGCGCATCGGGCCGC
>CAMCWM010000162.1 GCA_945882215.1 Akkermansia muciniphila
CCAAAGGGCGGCCAAACATCGAAGTCTATAATGATGTCCCCGGACCTTCGAACCTGCCGCGCTCCGGCCGCCATCAGAGCGGCGTGCCGTTTGTGAGCATCAAGGACGGCCGTCTGCCGTGGCAGATCAAGCTCACCGATGAGCAGGGCAATGCGCGTTATCCTTTCCTGATCCTCGATTCCATCTCCTGGAAAGGACCGATCGTCACCGAAAAGGAGCAAAGCGTCCGTGCCGCCTACATGCCCGCCACGGAGAACTTGGACGAAGTGCACGCCTGCCTCACCAAACTCGCGCAGAAGGCGTTCCGTCGGCCGGTGAATCCCGAGGAAATCGACGGCTTCGTCGGCATCGTGAAGTCGGAGCTGGCCGCGGGAGAAAAATTCCGCGAGGCGGTGAAGGCGGGCATGGCGTCCATTCTGTGCGCGAAGAGCTTCCTGTTCATCACCGAGGGCGATCCGAACGCCGAGCGTCACACACTGAACGACTGGGAGCTCGCCTCCCGCCTTTCCTACCTGCTCTGGAACACGATGCCTGACACCGAACTGCTGTCACTGGCTGAAAACGGCAAGCTGCACGACAAAGCCGAGCTTTCCAAGCAGGTCGCACGCATGCTGGCCGATCCGCGCTCCACGCAATTTACCGACTCCTTCTCCAATCAATGGCTTCGTCTGCGCAAAGTCGGCATGTTCCCGCCGGATAAGAAAATCTACCCCGATTACGACGAGCACCTGGAGCAGAGCATGATCCGCGAGACGCAGACCTTCTTCCGCGAAGTGCTGCAAGGCGGCCACACGCTCCGCGAACTGCTGAAATCCGACTGGAGCATGATGAATGCGCGCCTCGCCGACTTCTACGGCCTCACCGATGTCAAGGTGGCTGGCGACGAGTTCGTCAAAGTCTCGCTGCCCGCTGAAAGTCATCGCGGTGGCCTGCTCACGCAGGCGTCTGTCCTTTCGCTCACCAGCGACGGCACGCGGCATCGCCCGGTGCATCGCGGCGTGTGGGTGATGGAGTCCATCTTTGGCAAATCACCGCCGCCACCGCCCGCGAACGTCGATCCCATCGCCACCAATCCCGCCGCGCCGAAGGCCACGCTGCGCCAGAAACTGGAGGCGCACATCCACGATGAAAACTGCGCCGCCTGCCACGCGAAGATCGACCCGCTCGGCCTCGCCTTTGAAAATTACGACGCCATTGGCCGCTGGCGCACCGAGGAGGTCACCGATGGCATCGGCGCGAACCCGAAAGTCAGCGCCGTGGGCAAGCTGCCCGACGGCCGCGCCTATCAGACCGCCGACGACTTCAAAAAACTGCTCCTCGCCGATCTCGACCGCTTCAATGTCACCTTCATCGAAAAACTCGCCACCTACGGCCTGCGTCGCAGCACGTCCTTTGACGATCACAGCGAGCTGAAAGCCATCGCCGCGGCCAGCAAGTCGAAGGGCTACCGCGTGAGAGACATCGTCGAGGCATTCGTTTGTTCCAACCTGTTCCAGAAACGCTAACTCCACCCCATCCACTTCCATGAGCAATCTCAATCTTAACAAGTGGCAGATCAGCCGTCGCCAGATGCTGCGCGGGCTTGGCGCATCCATTTCGCTGCCGCTGCTCGATGCCATGGGGTTGTCTCCAGCGGCTTCACAGGCCAAGCGCAGCGTGTTTCTTTACATTCCGAACGGTGTGAACACGCTGACGTGGCAGATTCAGAAGGCGGGCGCGAATTACGAGTTCACTGCGCCGCTGAAGCCGCTGGAAAAACATCGCGCCGACATCACGCCCATCAGTGGTCTGCATCACCCGATGGTCATCGGCAAGCACCACAACTGCGACAAGGTCTGGCTCACCGGCGCAAACGTTCCCGGCGATGGCGGTGCCTTCCGCAACACCGTCTCCGCCGACCAGCTCATCGCCGAGGTACAGGGCACCTCTACCCGTTTTTCCTCGCTCGAACTCGCCATCGAGGGTCACTCGCTCGCGTGGTCGAAGGACGGCATTCAGATCCCTGCGGAGCGGAACACGCAGACCATCTTCAACATGCTCTTCGGCGTTGAAAAAGACAGCAAGGAGACCATCCGCCGCCGCCTCAGCCGCCGTGGCAGTATCCTTGACCTCGTCGCCGATGACGCGAAGCGCGTGAACCACAAGCTCGGCAAAGAAGACCAGAACAAGCTCGACGAATACCTCACCGCCGTCCGCCAGGTCGAGGAGCGCACCAAACGCGCCGACGAATGGCTGAACATCGCCAAACCCCAGCTCGCACCCGGCGACATCTCCAAGCTCACGCGCAAACTCAGCATCGCCGAAGCCGGTGAATACTACCGCCTTTTCTACGACCTCATGGTCATGGCCCTGCGCACCGACAGCACGCGCGTCATCACCTGCATGATCGGCAGCGAGTCCCACGCCAGCGGCATCCCCGAGATCGGCATCTCGCAGACCCGCCACGGCCTCAGCCATCACAATGGCGACCCCGAGCAGCTCCGCCGCCTCACCCAAACGGACACCTTCCTCATCGAGCAGTTCAGCTACCTCCTCGATCAACTCAAAGCGCAAAAGGAGGGTGACACCTCCATGCTCGACACCACGCAAGTCCTCTGGGGCAGCGGCATGGCCTACGGCCACAGCCACGGCAACGCCAACCTCCCCACCATCCTCGCTGGCGGCAAAGCCCTCGGCTACAAACACGGCACCCACGTCGATTTCAATCTCCCCAAGATCGCCCAATACGACGTCACCAACGCCCAAGCCCACTACCAACTCTGCAGCCGCCCCATCGACAGCGACGCCCGCATGAGCAACCTGCTGCTCACCATGCTGCAACGCGTCGATGTCAAAACGGAGAGCTTCCAGGACAGCGTAGGCGTGATTTCAAAGATTGTGGCATAACACCGACTTTTCCCATCATGCGCCTTCTCGTCGGTCTTTGCGTCACCTTCTCACTCCTCCACGCCGCTCCCCCCTTCCGCACCGACACCGACGGCCCAATCAACAAGAAGGTCGAGCGCGATGGCAAGCCGCTCGAATGGTTCAAGCTCACCGAAGGCCAGTTTCCGGTCGAAAGCAGCGCGCATGCGATCTCGGGCGAGTTGATTCGTGTCGATCATCTGGAGCGCGCGTTTCATCTTCGGGTGGATCGCAATGACAGCCAGGATCGCGGGATGTGGGACCTGCCGCTGCCGGGCGTGATGCTGCCGTATGGCTCGATCTGGTATCACGGCGCTCCGGCGGCGATACAAGACATCCCGCTCGGCACGCATCTGCACGGGCTGTTTTACCTCAAAGGCCCGAACGACAAAGATCCGCCCATGGACACATGGTATCGGCGCAAAACGCCCGAGTTCGACTTCCGCCACTGTTTCCGGCTGGAGGACGAATTCACCTTCCACGCACGGCAAAAGCAGCTTTGGAAGATCGAAAGCGTCGATCTGACCACGATGAAGCTCACCGCTTCGCTGCCGGGCGACCCACCAAAGATCTTCGACCTGCTAAGCAGCACGCGCGTGTTCGAAGGCAAAGGCTTCGCCGATCTCAAGGCGCTCAAACCGGGCCAGCAGGTGCTTTTCAATCTCACTTGGGTCACGCTTTACGGCCCCGGACGCATCACCGATGTGTGGCTCGATGAAACGGCCCGTGCGCTCGCCACCGCGCAGCAGCTCGAACGCCACCGCAACCACATCCGCGAGCGCGGCCTGCCCGGCTGGGTCACAGCGGTCGATGACGAGCAGCAATTCGTCACCGTCACCTTCTTCGGCAATGTGGAGGCGAAGCTCTTCGATGAAGTCGCGATCAAAGACCTGAACGCTCCACCGCCAAAAGATGGCAGTCCGCCGCCCGTGGAACCGCAAGGTGGCCTCGCCGTCGCACGCGAATCGTTGATGACCTACGATCCGGTGAACGACCGCAAACGCGGCGGCATCCTCGAAGTGAAAAAGATCCCCGTCGAGCCCGGCTCCAGCGGCGTGCAGATCAAACTGAAGATGGATATGATGCTCGAAGGCTACCGCCCAAAGCGCATCGTCCGCTTCTATCCTCCGACCTGGAAAGTGAACGCGCTTCCGAAGGAAGAGGAGTTTTTCGGCCGCGAATAATCTCCGCCCATCATCATGAAGCTCCTTCTTGCGACTCTCATCGCCTTCTCCGCCGCCGGCCTCGCTGCCGACGCCCCACCAGCCAAACCCGTGCTCAAAATCACGCCGGGCAAGGTCATCATCCCGTTCGACCGCATGCAGCGGCCGTGGGGCGAGTTGATCAGCCTCGACCTCGCCACGCGCAACGGCAAATTCCGCCGCGAGAGCAACGACGAGGTCGTCAGCTTCACCGTCATGCCCTACGCCGAGCTTTTGCATCACGCGACGCTGGGTGATTTGCAGGACTTCCGTGTCGGTGAGCGTGCGATCTTCCGCCTGCATGAGAACGACAAGGGCGAGTGGGTCATGCTCACCTACATCCAAGACGAGATGAACATGATGAACGGCCACAAGGAATACTTCTATGTGGAGCAGATCGACGCCGCAGGCGGCAAACTCACCTGCAAGTGGGCCAACGCTGACCTCAGTTTCATCCGTGAGCAGGCCGTCACCATCGAAACCGACAAAGACACCCGCTTCTGGAAAGCCGGACAGCCCGCGAAGTTCAGCGATATCCAAGTCGGCGACAAACTGCGCACGAAAACCCACGGCATCGGCCGAGGCAAAACCCGCATGGCCTGGGAAGTGTTCCTCGATGATGAAAGCCTGCTCAAATTCCAAGCCGAGCAGAAGGCCGTCCACGCCAAACGTATCCTCGATGAAGGTGCCCCCGGCTATGTTGATGAATCCAGCGGCACGAAGCTCGTTCTCACGCTCTTCAATGAAGGCGAGGAGCAGGTGAAGCGTCTCAAGCAAGGCACGCTCGTTCACCTTGCTCCTGCCGGTGTGGATCGCAAACCCACCGCCGATCCCATCACCGGCAAAGTCACCTTGCTTGGCAAAAATGGCCGCCAGACTCAAGTCACACTCGAACTGATTGCTCCCGCTGAAAAATTCCAAACCACAGGACTCGCACGGCTGTGGGTGCTGGCCAAGTGAGGGCACAACTCACGCTGTTTAACCTTCACTTTTCCGCAGACGGATCCACTGCGGCCAGATCGATGCCAAACAGGGCTGACAAGTCCGCGCCAGCCAGATCACCCGTGTTGGCGGACAAATCGGTGATCGTCGCGCTGCTCGCATTCGAGAGCAGATCTGCCTGATCCACACCACGCAGCGTGAACAGCAGCTCCGGCTTCGTGTCTAGCAGCACACCCACGCCATAGAGCACGGCGGACACATGCTTGCACATGTCGGCAAAGTCGGGGCACGAGCATTTGAAACGAATCTCCTTCGGTTTCGGGAACAAACCGTCCTCCGGATCGGTAAGCAGCTTCATCAGTCCGTCACCGAGTTTCCCAGCCAGCAGATCAAGCATCGAACTCACCTGCCCGGCGGCTCTTTGCACGATCTCCTGCCAATGCTCCACGCCCAGCGGCTGAATGATCACGTTCGTCTCATACAGCTCCGCACCCGCCACCTCAGCACACACCTTGCCCGGCTCGATCTCCAGGTTGTACACCTTCCCCTGTCGCAAATAACTCCGCCCGCGCGGCAAGCGCGACTCATAGACCTGATACGACTCCAGATTCCGGCACCACGCCTGCCCCCAGAACGTCTCACACAGCTTCTTCGAGCCCGACGGCACCGCCAGCGCCTCCAGACGCTCACCACGCTTCATCCGCTTCGCGATTTCTCGCTCCAGCCGGTCTTTGCGCTCTTGCGCCTCTTCGTAGTCCCAGGACATGCGCGGCGGTTTACACGATGGCCGCGTTCACATCCAGCGAAACGAAGCCGATCAATTCGTCGGCACTCATCTCCGTCAGCAGGGACTCCGCGCTGCCTTCGCCGCTGATCAAATCCTGCGCGAGACACATCTTGTCTTCGATCAAGGCATCAATGCGCTCCTCAATCGTCCCCTGGCAGACGAATTTGTGCACGAAGACGTTCTTTTTCTGGCCGATGCGGAAGGCGCGGTCGGTGGCTTGGTTTTCGACGGCGGGGTTCCACCAGCGGTCGAAGTGGATGACGTGGCTGGCGGCGGTGAGGTTGAGGCCGGTGCCGCCGGCTTTGACGCTGATGACCATGAAGGGCGGGCCGCCGGGCTGCTGGAAGGCTTCGACAAGCTCAGGGCGCTTCTTCACGCTGGTGCCGCCGTGCAAGATGAGACCTTCGCGGCCAAACACGGTGGCGAGGAAGCGGGCTAGCGGATCGCAGGTCTCGGCAAACTGCGTGAAGATGAGAGCGCGTTCGCGACGTTCGGCGAGTTCGCCGCAAATCTCGGAGAGGCGGGTGAATTTGCCGCTGTCCTCGGGATGCCAGGCACCATCGCCGTTCCAATGGCTGGGGTGATTGCAGATCTGTTTGAACTTGAGCAGGAAGCCGAGCACCAGGCCCTGGCGCTTGATCGGCTCCATGTCCTTGTCGGCCAGCATCTTCGCGAGTTGATCGACGAGCTTGGCGTAAATCGTGGCCTGGCGCTTGGTGAGTCCGCAGAAGGCTTTGATCTCAATTTTGTCCGGCAGATCGCTGATGATGCTGCGATCTGTCTTCATGCGGCGCAGGATGTAGGGCTTCACGAGGCGGCGCAGCGGCGCGAAGCCTTCGCTGGACTTGGCGCAGCGCTTCACCGCATCGGCAAACACTGCGGAGCCACCGAGCAGGCCGGGATTGAGGAAATCGAAGAGGCTCCAGAGATCGCCAGGGCGGTTTTCGACGGGTGTGCCGGTCAAAGCGATGCGTGTGGAGGCTTGCAGGCGCTTCACGGCCTTCGTGCTGGCGCTGCCGGGGTTCTTGATGGCTTGGGCTTCATCGAGAATGACGACGCTCCATGGATGCAACTGCCACGCTTCCGTGCGCTGGAGGAATTGATAGGTCGTGAGCATCACATCACAGCCGCGCAGAGCCTCGGTGGTGTGCTTCACCGCGAGATCGAGCATCTCACGTGAGGTTTGAGATGGATGCGCGATGAAGAGCTTCAAGTCGGGCGCGAAGCGTTTTACCTCAGCACGCCAATTGCCGACAAGCGAGGCGGGAACGACGAGCAACGCGGGCGTTTTGGCTTCTTTCTGTCGTGCGAGCAACAGCGCAATGACTTGTAGCGTTTTGCCGAGTCCCATGTCATCGGCCAGGCAGGCACCGAGACCAAGCCGCGTCATGAATTGCAGCCACGCGAAGCCTTTGAGCTGATACGGACGCAGTGCGGCACACAGATTCGGCGGTGGCGGTGTTTCAGCCGGATCGCGCATCTGATCGAGCAGTTGCGTGAGGTTTTTGCCCGCCACGATGTCGCTCCAATCATGCACCATCTCCGTGCTTTCCTCTTCCGCCACCAGTTGGCGCGGATCGAAGCCCGCGAGGAGCCGCATGCCGTCGAGAAAGCCAATGCCACCCTCGCCAGTCGCGTTTTGGACCTTTTTCCAATGATCCATGACCTGCTGCAATTGCGCGCCATCGACTTCGACCCACTTGCCGCGCAGTGAAACGAGGCCAGTGTCGGCGCTGAGCAGTTTTTCCCATTCAGCGTCGGTCAGCGGCTCGCCTTCGAGGCTGGCGGCCATTTTGAAGCTCAGCAGCATCCCGGCATGCAGGGAGGTTTTCTTCGGCGCATCAATCGTGACGGACACGGCAGGCCGCGGCCCCTTGCCGCTGCGCCACCAGTCCGGCAGCTTCATGACGATGCCGCTTTCCTGAAACAACGCCGTCTCACGCAGCACACGGAAGGCTTCTTGAGACGACATGGCCATCGGCTGAAACAGGCGTTTCGTTTCCAGCCACTCACGAATGAGTTTCGATTTCTCCGCTGCCAGTCGCACCGGTTCCAACAGCGCATTCACCGCCGTCTGATCCTTCTGCCCGGCATAAAGCTGCAAGGCGCGCGCCAGCGGCAAGTGCTGCGGCTGGCCGGTGGCGCTGAGTTTTTCGGTGAACGTGGCGAGAAAGGCGAACGGCCGCTGTGTGTCTGTTTTGTTCTCCGCCAGATGAAATGTGACGCGTCCGACAACATGCCACGCAGGGCATTCCTCACGCAGCCAGGCTTCGACGCCTTGCGTGGCGAGTTGCGCGATGTGATTGGCCAAATCGAGCCACCAGCGCTCCAGAAGCTCCGGCGTGAGATATTCAGCGCCTGCAAAGGGTGGCGCTGACGCGATGAAGGCCTCACGCTCCGCCACCGACGGCACTGCCGTTGCCAGCGAGTCCTTCGTCTGGCACAAGCGCGTAAAAAACAGCCTCGCAAACTCCCGCAGCCAGCGCCAGGACGAATCCAGCTCTGTGATGAGCAACTCCGTGCCCAGCAGGCAAAACACCGCCGCAGGACGGCCTATGGCGGCGATTTTTTTCTCGGCGGCTGTTTCCGACTCGCCCTCAGAGGTAAGGATGCCTTCAGGAGTGAGGACGGGGGCGAGCATGCGGCCTGTTTTGGACGAATTTTGAACGCGCGGCAACCCGCGAACGCCCGTTGGCTCGGAAATAATCCCTCAGCGCCTTTGTCAAAGCCCGCAGTCCATGCTACCGCTCCGGTTCGCCCGCCGCTGACCGGCGCGCGACTCAACCCCGCGCATGACCAGCCTCATTTCCGATCTCCCCGTTCTTCTCCGCCCGTTCGATGAACGCACACGTCAGGAGGCGGAACGCCTCGTGGACGATGATGCCGTGATCGGACTGGAACTGCTGCCCGATGAAATGATGGCAGAGGTGCGCCTCGACGACCGTGCCGCCCAGGTGCGCTGGCTTCGTGGCGAACACGGCTGGCATGGCGAGACGGACGTGGATGACGACGAGGCGCTGGAGAACCTCGCCCTGTGCGCCACCCTCGTGGCCATCCGGCGTCGTGAGGCACGCGGCACGCTGCCACAGACACCGGTGGAGGAGGAGGACTTTGAGCAGAATCTGGCCACCAAGCTTGGGCGCCAGCTCACACCGGACGAGGAGAATTATCTCAGCAAGCTGGAGAAACGTTACGAGCGCGTGCGCCTCACGGGCAAAATCTTCGACCAGGATCTCGTGCGCCTGCACCCGAAGTGGGCCATTCAGAGCCTCGAACCTGCCGCCCTGTGGCCAGAAGCGCCAAAAAACCTGACCGAGTTCTGGAACTACATCGCGCTCGCCCTGGCGGACAAAGGTCTCGCGCCGCCCGCCTTCCTGCGCGGCATGGCCGACATCGACGGCACGCGCGAAGCGCTGCGCGAATGGCGTCATGCCAGCACCGTGCCGACCTGGCGCAAACGCATCCGCGAATTCATCGATGCACGGCAGGATGTGGATCGTTCGAACCACCAACCTTCACGCGAATGCGATTTCCGTCTGCTCATCACCGTGAACGACGTGCGGCTGCAAACCCGCCTCGGCGGCGAAACAACCTCGCCTTTCGCGAATGTGGATGCCACGCTGCTCGACACGTTGCGCCAGGAGCATCGTGACGGACGCATCGTCACCTCAGGGCCCGCGGAACTGCTGCTCGTCTCCTGCTTCGCGCAGAGCACGGAGGACTGGAACGACACGTTCCGCCTGGAATCGAAACACCATGCCCAGTGGCTTGCCACGCTGTTTCAACAACCGGCGCTGCAAGATCGCCTCGTCACGCTGGATGAAGCGTCGTTTCAACAAGTCTCGGAACCGCTCCGCTGGGCCTCAAAGCTCAGCAGTGACGGCCTCACGCTCGGATTGCAGCTCGAAACGGCAGAGGGTGCTCCCGCTCCGCTGCCACTGCGGATTTTGCGTGGTGTGAAGACCTGGTATCTGAGCTCGGACACGCTGTTTCACGGTCCCGTCTGGCTGCACGATGAATCGCGCATCGACGCCGGGATCACCATGCCTCTGGAGGCGCTGGCCACGCCGGAGGGCATCACCTTCATGCGCGAGATCGCGATCGTGGTGCCGGATTCGATCCAGGGCCGCGTGCAGCATGAGGATCTGCGCGTCAAGATCACCGCCGCCTGCATGGCAAAGGTGTCGCACTCCAGCGGCGCGGAATTTGTCACCTTCAAGGCCGAAGCGGTCGATGGCGAAGGCCTCGTGCGCGAAACGCTGCGCATCTCCGGCTGGCAGCCAGTGGATGAAAAAAAAACGACTGACACTGGCGATGCCATCATCTGCCGCGACCGCCGAGCACTGCGTGACACCGAGGCACTGATGAACCAGCTCCGCCGCACCTGGGATGGTGAAAGCGACGGCTGGCGTGTGCGCATGGCGAAGGATTTTCCCGAGCTGTTTCATCAGTGGGCCGCACAATTGCCAGGCAACGTCAGCCTGAACGCCGACGAGCAGCTCCAGACCATCCTCGCCGATCCGCTCATCGCCCGCGTGCGGCTGGAGGCCACGCAGGCTGGCAGCATCGACTGGCTGGACCTGAAACTCGTGTTCGACATCGAAGGCGCGGATTTGAAGCCCGCTGACATCCGCCGCCTCATCGCCGCGAAGGGCGATTTCGTGCGTCTCGCCGATGGTTCATGGCGGCGTGTGAAGCTCGAGCTCAGCGAGGAGCAGCAGCAGTTGCTCGATCGCCTCGGCATTGATCTCGACGAGCACAGCGACGAAACGCACCGACTGCACTGGCGTCAGCTCGCGCAGGAAAATGCGGCTGAAATCGTCAATCCGAAGGCCTGGGGCAAGATCGTCGAGCGCATGGAAGAGGCCAAGCTCGACATGCGCCCGCCTGTGCCCGAAGAGTTGCAGGTCACGCTACGACCCTATCAGATCGATGGTTACCACTTCCTGACTTACCTCACCACGAACCGCTTCGGCGGCATCCTGGCTGATGACATGGGCCTGGGCAAGACCTTGCAGAGCATCGCGTGGGTGCTGTGGCTGCGCTCGCGCAAAAAACCCGACAGCCCGCACCTGCCCGTGCTCGTCGTGTGTCCGAAGTCCGTGCTGGATGTGTGGGCGTTGGAATTCAAAAAAGGCTCCCCCGACCTGCGCGTGCTCGTGCTGCATGACCGCGACATGTTCGATCTCAACCTGGTGCAGACGCAGATCGATGTGCTGGTGATCAACTACGCACAGATGCGCAACGCCATCGAGGAACTCGGCGCCATCCGCTGGCTCGCGGCGATTCTCGATGAAGGCCAGCAGATTAAAAATCCCGACTCCAAGGCCGCGAAGGCCGCACGCCTGCTCCGTGCCGACAACCGCCTCGTTTTGACCGGCACACCGCTGGAAAACCGCCTGCTCGACCTGTGGAGCCTGATGACCTTCGCCACGCCCGGTGCGCTGGGCGAACGCGGCTATTTCCACCGTCATTTCGACCGCCGCAAAGACCCGCGAGCCTCCGAGCGCCTCGCCGCGCGCCTGCGGCCGTTCCTGCTGCGTCGCACGAAGGGCCAGGTGGCCCGCGATCTGCCCTCACGCAGCGAGGAAAACATGCTCTGCGAGATGAGCGGCCGCCAGGCTGATCTCTACAAAGAGGAACTCGCCCGCGCCCAGCACCTCGTGCTCAGCAGTTCCGGCTTTGACATGGTGAACCGCCGCCGCTTTGCCATCCTTCAAGCACTGACACGCCTGCGGCAGATCTGCTGCCATCCTTCGCTCATCGACAAGACCGCCGAGAATGAAGAAAGCGCCAAGCTCACCGCCACACTCGAACTCATCCAGGAACTCAACGCTGAAGGCCACAAGGTGCTGCTCTTCAGTCAGTTCGTTTCGATGCTCAAAATCATCCGCGCCAAGCTCGAAGAGCTTAATCTGCCCTTCCACTGGCTCACCGGTGCCAGCGTGGACCGCGCCGGCATCGTGAGGGCCTTCCAGGAGGATGACAAGGCCAGCGTGTTCCTGCTTTCGCTCAAAGCCGGCGGCAGCGGCCTCAATCTCACCGCCGCCTCGTATGTCATTCTTTATGATCCATGGTGGAATCCTGCCGTCGAGAACCAGGCCATCGACCGTGCGCACCGTATCGGCCAGACCCAGCCCGTCATGGCCTACCGCATGCTCACCCGCAGCACCATCGAGGAAAAGATCATGACCCTTCAGCACAAGAAGAACCTCATGGTCAACAACGTCCTCGGCGAAGGCGGCTTCACCCAACTCCTGCAGAAGGAGGACTTCGACTTCCTCTTCGACATCGAGGCGGAGCGGGGCACGTGAAGTGGCAAGATCACCAGTTGCCGCGATTCCAGCGTCGTGCATACTCCGCGCACTCCGTGCGCACGCTCCTGTAGCTCAACGGTTAGAGCAGGGGACTCATAATCCCTTGGTTGCGGGTTCGAATCCCACCGGGAGCACTTTTATTTTGGCATGCCCAATCGTAAATGGCGCATGAATCAAAACCATATACGTCGATCATTGGTGGAGCACTCTGCCCTTTTGGGTTTGTCGTATTGCCTGGGCGACCAGGGTTTACAGCGCATACTGCACACTGACAGGCACTCCGTGGAGCCAGACGAAGCTGCCGCCGTATATCTACTTGCATAACCACCAAAGAGGCCGGCAATGAGCGCATTGGCTCTGTAAATAAATTAATTGAGATTGGAGCGACCCGAAAGTGGACATGGGATGCCGTTCTGATGCATGATGTGTTTCAATGAATGATCCCAAGGCCTGGTTGAAGCGGCTCATGATTCCGTTT
>CAMCWM010000163.1 GCA_945882215.1 Akkermansia muciniphila
CTGCTGCGGCCCCACGGTCTATGGCCCGGCGCACATCGGCAATTTCCGCACCTTTGTGGCCCAGGATGTGATGCGTCGCGTCATGGAGGCATCCGGCACACCGACGCTGCACGTCCGTAACATCACGGATGTGGACGACAAAACGATCCGCGACTCCCAAAAGGCCGGTCAGAGCCTCATCGACTTCACCCAGGGCTGGACGGCGAAGTTTCACACGGATTGCGATGCCCTGAACCTGCTGCGCCCGCACATCGAACCCAGCGCGGTGGCCCACATCCCGCATCAGATCGCGATGATCGAGAAACTCATCGCCGGAGGCCATGCCTACGCGGCGGCGGACGGCAGCGTGTATTTCCGCGTCTCGTCTTTCAAAGACTACGGTAAGCTCAGCCACCTGGAAGACCGCGAACTCCGCCTCGGTGCCAGCGAAGCCGCGAGCGCGACGGACAGCGATGAGTACACGAAGGACTCGCTCACCGACTTCGCCCTCTGGAAGGCGCGGAAGCCCGAAGACGGTGCGAACTACTGGCCCAGCCCGTGGGGCGAGGGCCGTCCGGGCTGGCATCTCGAATGCAGCGCGATGATTCTCGAATACCTCGGCGAGGACTTCGATCTGCACAGCGGCGGTGTGGATCTGATCTTCCCGCATCACGAAAACGAGATCGCGCAGAGTTGCTGCAGCACTCACGGGAAGTTCGCGCATCACTGGATGCACGTCGCGCACCTCATGGTGGACGGCGGCAAGATGAGCAAGAGCATCGGCAACCTCTACACGCTCGAAGACCTGGCCAAGCGCGGCTACTCCGCCGCTGAAGTGCGCTACGTCCTCATCTCCGGCCACTACAGCGCTCCACTGAACTTCACCATGCACAGCCTCGACTCCGCGCGTCAGGCCTTGCAAAAACTGGCGAAGGCGGACAAGGCCCTCGCTGCTTCATCTCCAAGTCTCCAAGTTTCCAAGTCTCCTGGTCTTTTCCTGGACGCCTGGGACACCCTGCTCAAAGACCTCAACGTCCCCGGCGCCCTCGGCTCCATCTTCGGTATGCTCAACAAGCTCAAGCCTGCCGCGCTCAGCGCCGAAGATGCCGCCGCCACGCGCAACGGCCTGCATTTCATGCTTCAGGCTCTCGGCATCAGCCTCCCCCCGATCATCGAAGATGCTGCCACAGATGTTCCCGCCGACATCCAGTCTCTCGCCCAGCAGCGCTGGGACGCCAAACTGGCGAAAGATTGGGCCGCCGCGGACACTTTGAGAAAGCAGCTCGAAGCCGCTGGCTGGCTGATCAAAGACAGCAAAGAAGGATTCACCGTCGTCGCCAAGTAACACTCCAACCCAACCATGAAACACATCGCACTCCTCCTCGCCCTCGCCGTTTCCACCCTGCATGCCGAAGATTGGACGCCGGAAGCCGGCTTCACCTCGCTCTTCAACGGCAAGGATCTCACCGGCTGGTGCTTCCGCGAGAAGACGAAGAAGGACGATCCCAATCCCGGCGCGATCCTTGCGAAACACGATGGCAAGACCGAAGCAGCAGATGCTGGCCGCTACATCGTGAAGGACGGTGCCATCGCGGTCACCTTCCCGACCGAGGCGGACAAGCTCACCGGGCAGATTTACACGGTGGCCGAGTTTCCGAAGAATTTTGTGCTCAAGCTCGAATTCCGCGCCAGCGTGAATGC
Organism: Akkermansia muciniphila; assembly: GCA_945882215.1. Lineage (GTDB taxonomy): Bacteria > Verrucomicrobiota > Verrucomicrobiia > Verrucomicrobiales > Verrucomicrobiaceae > Prosthecobacter. The sequence goes on from CAMCWM010000163.1 coordinate 1,681, forward strand.
CGACAGCGGTGTCTTCATCCGCAAACCGCAGCTTCAATGCCGTGACTACCTCGTCGCTGGCCCCTACAAAGATCTGAAGCAGTACAAGGCGCAGGAGTGGAACCAGATGGTCGTCGAGGTGAAGGACGGCGTGGCACATTGCACCTGCAACGGTGAAGTCCTCGAAGCCGCTCTCGCACTGCCCGCCACCGGCCCCATCGGCCTCGAAGGAGATCGTGGCGTGATGGAATACCGCCACCTCCAGCTCAAGGAGCTGCCTTGAGCGCAAGATGAGCACCTCCGGCTCGTAGCAGTTTCACCCCCCCTATGAAGCACCTCCATCGTCGCCAATTCCTCCGCGACCTCGGCATCTCCGCCGGGGCGCTGCCGTTCCTCGCCGGACTGCCGAGCATCACGGGCGCGCCCGCGCCGCAGAAGCGTCAGAGGCTGGTGATCATGTTCTCGCCAAATGGGACGCTGCCGAATGAGTTCTGGCCGGATCAAGAAGGGGCGGACTTCAGCTTTAAGACGATCTTGAAGCCGCTGGAGAGCTTCAAGGACCGCATGCTGATCCTGCATGGCATCGCCAACAAAGTGCGCGGCGATGGCGACAGCCACATGCGCGGCATGAGCTGCCTGCTCACCTGCGACGAACTGCTCAAGGGCAACATCATGGGCGGAGGCGGCAATCCGGCAGGTTGGGCGAGCAACATCTCCATTGACCAGGAAATTAAAAACTTCCTCCAGAGCCGCCAGGAGACCAAAACGCGCTTTGGCTCGCTCGAATTCGGCGTGGCGGTGCCGGACCGCGCCGATCCGTGGACCCGCATGAGCTACGCGGGCGCGAACCAGCCCGTGGCACCCATTGACGATCCGCATCAGATTTTGAAGAAGGTGTACGGCAAGATGAAGGACAAGGAGAGCCTCGTGAGCATCCTCGATGACGTGCGCAACGATTTGAAACGCGTCTCCTCGAAGCTCAGCGCCCGTGACAAGGCGCTGCTGGACCAGCACATGACCCTCGTGCGTGGTTTGGAGCAGGACTTGGTTGAGGCGGACAAACAGGGCAAGCTCAGCCATCCCGTGCCGCAGGTCGATCCGAGCATCGAACTCGTGAACGACAACACGCCGCAGATCAGCCGCATTCAGATCGATCTCCTGGTCAATTCGCTCGCCAACGACATGGCGCGCATCGCCACGCTGCAATACATGCGCAGCGTCGGCATGGCGCAGATGCGCTGGCTCGGCGTCGAGGAAGGCCACCACAGCCTCTCGCACGATCCTGACGACAAGAAGGACAGCTACGAGAAGCTGATGAAGATCAACACCTGGTTCGCCGGTGAGTTTGCCTACATGGCGAAGCGTCTCAGCGAAACACCCGAACCTTCTGGCGACGGCAGCATGCTGGACAACACCCTGCTCGTCTGGACCAACGAACTCGGCAAAGGCAACAGCCATACGCTCGACAACATTCCGTATGTGATGGTCGGCGGTGGTTTCGGCTTCAAGATGGGCCGCAGCCTCAAGTTTGACAAAGCCGCGCACAACCGCCTGTGGATGTCCGTGGCGCATGCGATGGGCCACAACGTGAAGACGTTTGGCAAAGCCGAGCTGTGTGAAGGTGGGGCGCTGAATCTGAGCGCCTGAATCAATTCTTCATCCGTCCCATCGCCGCGCGTGCCGTGGTAAGGCCGCTGATGCGGTTGCGGAATTCATACACATCCGCGCGGTACAACGTCTCCTCGTGCCAGAGCGGCGTTTCACCGGCGGCGTAGCCTGTCGCGATGATCTGAAAGCAGGCGGTGCCAACCGGGATCTGCAAATGCGCGGCCTGGGCCTTGGTGGCATTGACGGCGTGGATGATTTCCTCGGCACCGCTGACGATGATGCCGCATTTCTCGGTCCAGCAGGTGTAAAGAGAGCCTTTGGCATCCGTGCGCGTCATCTTCGGGCAGAGGCCGGCCACAACGTGACGGCGCTCGAAGATGACAGGCTTCTCATCGGCCAGACGGATGCGCTCCATGTAGATCAGTGGCTCCCGGGCATTGATTTGAAGACTGCTGACCACGTCCGGTGGCGCTTCACCAGCGCCGAGCTTTAGATACTCGATCAGTTTCGTGCCAGGCTTCTTTCCGACCGCGCGCGCCTTGTCTGTAAAGCTCACGAGGCGCTCCAAATCGTAATCCAGAACCGATTCGCGTACGAAGGTGCCCGCACCACGCCGCACTTCCAGCAAGCCTGCTGAAACGAGGCTGTTGAGCGCCTTGTTGGCCGTGGGGCGGCTGGTTTTGAACCGTCCGGCTATCTCGCGCTCCGTCAGAAACTGCGCGCCCGGCATGAAGTCCTCCGAACGGATGAGCGCCCGGAGTTTTTCGATGAGCTGCTGGTAAAAAGCGCCGTTTTCAGACATGCGGTCAGATTCGTGGGAAAACAGGCTTTGACAAGTGGCTTAGCCAATTTAGAACGTGGCTAAGCCAATCAACACCATTCCTTGTCATGAAATACAGCTACTCCGACCTCGCCAAAATGATCGACCACAGCCTCCTGCATCCCACAATGACGGACGCGGACCTCGAAGCCGGGTGCAAACTGGCTGCGCAATACCAGGTGGCCTCGGTCTGCATCAAACCCTATGCCGTGAAGCAGGCCGTGGAGCTGCTGAGCGGCTCAGGCGTGCTCGTCGGCTGCGTGATCGGCTTCCCGCACGGCAACAGCACCACCGAATCGAAGCGCTACGAGACCGAACTGGCCTGCAAGGACGGAGCAAACGAGATCGACATGGTCATCAACCTCGGCAAGGCCCTCAGCGGCGACTGGGACTACGTCGAAGCCGATGTGAAAGCCGTCTGTGACGAGGCGCACAAGCACGGTGCCAAGGTGAAGGTCATCTTTGAAAACGATTACCTCACCAACGGCGGAGCGGGACTGAGCAGCGACGACTTCAAGCGCAAGCTCTGCGAGATCTGCGAACGCGCTGGCGCCGACTGGGTGAAGACCAGCACCGGCTATGGTTTCGTGAAGCAGCCCGATGGCAGCTACAACTACAAAGGCGCCACCGAGCACGACCTGGCGCTCATGCGCGCCAGTTGCAGTCCGAAAGTGCAGGTGAAGGCCGCGGGTGGTGTACGTGATCTCGACGGCCTCATTAAAGTCCGCGACCTCGGCGGCAGCCGCTGCGGCGCAACCGCGACAGCCGCCATGATGGACGACTATCGCAAGCGCGAAGCGGCTGGAGTAACCACCACCAAAGCAGGAGAAATCGGCGCGTGCGGGTATTGAACCTGTTGCCAGGGCAAAAGCTCAGAACCATCAATCCAGCGAGCGTTTTGGCGGAGCGATGGTCACGGCAGCAGGGACTCCAGCGCCGGTGCGGACGGCGGACGGCGCCATACGCTGCACCTCGTAACCAGGAATGTTCAAAGCGAGGTCGAGCTTGGCTAGAAACTCCCACGTGGCCGCAACACCGACTTCATCGGCGATTTTACGGGCTTCGAGGTAGGCATCGAAGGCATCCGGCATGACCTGAAAGACGGCGACGCCGTTGGGATCGGCCTTGATGTCACGCATGAGGCGGATGAAGGCGGAGTTGGGCTGCTTCAGGGCCTCAATGGTTTCACCGCCGCCGCCTTTTGGCGTGAGGGCGAGTTGAACCAGACTGGCAGCAGGCAGAATTTTCGGCTCGAAGGCGTAGGAGCCGGTGATGAGCGGGTTGGCGGCAGCCCGCTGAAGCAGCGCCTGAATGCGGGTGGCGTCGTAGATGGTGCGTGCCTTGCTGGCGTCCTCAATGCCCTTGAGTTTGCCGAGATCCAGGAAGTAGCCGACCACATCCTTTGGCGTGGCTTTGACCTCCTGCACATTCGTGCTCCATGAAAAGGTGATCTTGCCTGCGGCCGCAGTGGCCTTGATGACGGGCTTCAAGGGATCCTTGGAGGGATCGAGTTTCACCCACTTGGAGACATCTCCTTTGGCAGCAGCAGCGACGGCCTCGGCCACGACAGGGACGGTCTGGCGCGTGGGCACGGCGATGTCAGCAAGCGCGGCGATCATTTGTTTGGTGGGAACGATTCCCGCATCAGAGAGAGCCTTGTAAGCCTGCGCAGCGTGCTCGATCTGCACCCGATCGACGAGAGCGGCGATTTCCGGCCAGGCCTTCTGCGCGTTGGCGGGTGAGCCCAGGATGCCTTCGAGCAACTTGGCGAACGGCGGGTATTCCACCTTCTGGTATTCGAGCTGCGATCTCACCTTCTCCATGCCATCCAGGATGGGTTGGAGAAATTTGCTCTGGCTGAAGGTAAGCACGCCTTGCTTGGCGACGAGGATGCGCGTCTCGACCGGTTTTTCGGGATACGGGCGCGGATTGGGCAGGCGCACATACGTCGGGGGCGGTGGCTTGAACTCGGGCCTCTGATCAAGCAATGCCTTGAGACGTTCGACTTCAGCCAGGATCTTGTCGGTCTCCGTCTTGTTGACCTCCCTCTCCTTTTTACGTTCCTCGAGCTGCTTCTTGAAGACGTCGAGGTCCATGAACTTCATCTTCGACTGCATTTCGGAGGTGTCGATGGTCTTGAGCTGCTCGATGGCCAGCTTCATGTCCGACTCCGCTTTTTTCTGGTCCTCTTCGAGTTTTTTGGGGTCCGCAGGCGGAGGCGGCATGTTTTTGACCTGATCCTGGATTTTTTTGTGTTCTTCCTCCGAGACTGGCGGCAGGTCTGAAAGGATTTTCTGCACGATACGCGCAGTATTGAGCGCCATGACGACGAAGACGATCATGAGGACGCCGACGACATTCGTCACGGCATCCATGAGGGAGTCGAGATTGAGCTCGCCGCCACCGCCACTGGAGTTTTTCTTCGCCATATTCGTGAGTACGTTGTTGAAGAGGATTATTTGGCCGCCGGGGGCTTGGGCGCGGCGGGAGCGGGAGGAGGAGCGGCCGGTGGCGGAGTGATTTTACCACGGAATTTTTCAAACATGGCGAGATCGAGCACCCCGCGTCCGGGAATGGGCAGTTTGCCAATGCGCACCTTGTAATCGTTTTCGGCACGACCCGCTCCGTTGTTAAAAGCTCCCTGGCCGTCGTCACGGATCAAAAAAAGCACGAGTGACTTCGGATCCTTCGCCACCTCGGTAAGGAAGTGATTGTAGGCCACGTCGGCGACAACGACTGCGGCGGTGGCGCTGAGCCGGTAGTCTTCGCCCCAAGCACCGAGGATTTTCAAACCACTGCCGTTGGCCTCGACGAAATAGACTTTCGTGCCCTCCGTCATGCCGCTGCCGGAAGGCTGCACAACGACTGGCGGAATCTTTTTATCTGGCGGCACTTCACGCTTTTTGAGCTCGGCCATCAGCAACGCAATCTCCTTCTTGCTCTCGGCCTGCTGCTTTTTCATGCCCTCGATTTCCAGCAGCAAATCATCCAGCTCCTTCTGCATCTGCTGGCTGATCTTGAGATTGGCCTCCTGGATGTCCTTGGAGGTGCTGAGGAGTTTCCGAAGCTTGACGAACTGCTGCTGCTTCTCCTCGAGTTCTTTCTGGAGCTTTTCCAGCACTGCGATTTTCTCCTTGAGGATGACATCGAGCTCTTTGCGGTCTTCGATCTCCTTTTTGAGCTTGATGTAGTCCTGCGCACGACGAATTTCCTCCGGGCTGCGGCCTTCAGCCTTGCCAACCTGGGCAATGACGAGAACGACAATCATGAGCACCAGCGCCCCGATGAGGCAGGCGAGAATGCTGAGGAATGGGAAGAGGGACACCTCTCCTTCTCCAGATGCCCGGCGTTTTGCCATGATGCGTTCGATTTAGAGGTTGAGGGCGTTTAATCGCGGCTGAACCAGCCTTTTTTCTTCACCTGATGAATCATGATCTGCTTGCCGCCGAGTTCGGAAAGCAGGTTGTTCAGGCTCTGGATGCCGGTGGCGAGCGCACGGGTGTATTCCGTGGTCGATTTGACACTGTCCTTCACGGCATTGGTCAAATCTTCGCGCATGCGGTTCATGGCCATGGCAAACTCGGCATCCACCCGCTGCTGGTGAGCGGCGGCGCGTTTATCAAGATTGTCGGCCTGTTCCTTGACCTGCTTGGAGAGGGCGTTGAGATCGACGAGAAAGTCCTTCTGGGCACTGGCAACAGCCTTGACCAGCGTCTCCATGATGCCCCCGGTGTCCCCGCCCGCCACACCTCCACCGTCGTTGAGCCTGGGCAACAACACTTCGTTGCAGAAGGCGTCGATGTTGTTGAGGTTATCATCCTCCGATTTCGACATGGCATTCATCGGGAAGTTCAGGAACATGGCAAGAACAAGGCCGAGGAGGGTGGTGTCGAACGCGGTACCGAGGCCACTGGTGACCTGGCCGAATGATTTCATGACTTTTTCCATGTCTGTCATGTCGGAGAGATCGATGCTGCCAATGGCAAGGGAGAGACCAAGCACAGTGCCGATGAAGCCAAGGATCGGAATGGCCCAGAGGAAGACTTTGACCAGCGAGTAGCTGCCGCCGATGCGGGAGCTGTCGATATTCGACTGCGCACTCATCATGTTGCTGACTTCGCTGTTGTTCTGGCGGATCTCAAAAAGTTCGAGGCCTTTGCGGATGCGGTTGACCATCATGCTGTCACGCAAACGGCCGGGAAGGCCATAGAGGTGGTCGATGAAATGGCCGACGTTCTCGCGGTTGATCTCGTTGCCAAGCTCCGCCGGCAACACATCAAGGTACATGGCGTCTTTTTGATGCCTCAGTTTCTGCCTTTTCAGATAAAGAAGCGCCACCGCCCAGAAGAAGAAGAAAGTCTCCGTGTAGTTCACCCATGTGCGCTCCAGGAACAGATCGTGCATGTAATCCATGGTGTCCACGGGGGCCGTGTTGAGCGCCCCTTTGCCAAAGGGAAACATGATGCCGAACCAAGCGAGCGAGGCGACGGCGCCAATGGCAAGGGCGAGCCAGGGATTCGGATTCGCAGGATCGGTTTCTTCCCAACCACCACGCTCTTTCTGCTGATAGGAGTAGCTTTGCTCAGGCGCGGAAGCGGGAGCGGTGCCGCCGTGTTCATACTCGGCGCCGAACTCGTCACCAGCAGGCGGGGTGACTCCACTCGGCGCAGGCAAACCCGAGGGGGCAGGGAGACCGGAAGGCGGCGGGGGAGGTGCCGCAGATGCTGGAATACTCAGCTTGGTGTTGCAGCCAGGGCAGCGGACGACTTTCCCGGCCATTTCCGGCTCGGCTTTGAGCTGCATGTCGCATGTGGGGCATTTGAACGTCACAGGTGATTTCCTCCAGGGTGAATTTGAGAATTGAAATTGAGAGCTTAGTACGTAGCGGATAGGCGACTCAATCGCCAAGAGTTTTCTTGGGGTGATTTCACAACAGGGCCAGAATGGGTGTCAATCACGATGAAATGGGTGTGTTCGGTCCGTTCCGCTTGCTTTAGAGCAGCTCTTCCACGAACCGCTTTGAATCAAAAGGCTGAAAATCTTCAACGCGCTCTCCCAGGCCGATGAAGCGGGTGGGGACCCCGAGTTCCTGCTGGATGGCGACGAGGATGCCGCCTTTGCCGCTGCCGTCGAGTTTGGTCACGATGACGCCGGTGAGCGGAATGGTCTTGTGGAATTCACGAGCCTGCTGGAGCGCGTTCGATCCGGTGGTGGCATCGACGACAAGCAAAACCTCATGAGGTGAGGTGTCATCTTTGCGGCCGAGGATGCGGTGAATCTTTTTCAGCTCCTCCATCAGGTTATGCTTCGTGTGGAGGCGTCCAGCGGTGTCACAAATGAGGAAATCAGCCTGCGTTTTGAGTGCCAGTTCGTAGCCTTCGAAGCAGACGGAGGCGGGGTCGCCATTCGGTGGGCCTTTGACGAGCGGGATCTTCAAACGCTCGGACCAGACGGTGAGCTGCTCGACGGCGGCGGCACGGAAGGTGTCTGCGGCGGCGAGGACGACCTTGTGGCCGCGCTGATGGAGGATGTGGGCCAGCTTGGCGGTGCTCGTGGTTTTTCCAGTGCCATTCACACCGACGATGAGCAGCACCTTGGGTTTGCCAGGAATGGGATCGAGCGCGGGAAGGGATTCCGGCAGGATTTTACGCACATGTTCACGCGCCACCTGCACAATGTCAGCCCCATGCAGGGTGCGCTGACGTGATTTGAGATCGTCCACGATCTGCAGGGCCAGACGAGGACCGAGATCACCGCCGATGAGGGATGCTTCCAAATCGTCCCAGTCGATGTCGGGTTTGGTGAAGCGCTGAAGGAGGGATTTGAAGAAACCGGCCATGAAGGGGAATGACGAATGTCGAAATCAGAACCGAATGAAGTGAGATAGACGACTGAAAGGAGCCCGAAGGGTTGAGCGAAGCGAAATCAATGACGAAGCCTGTTAATCCTCGCTGGCAGCTTCCACCGGGCGCTTCGGTTCCGGTTTGCGCAGGGCCTTGGCCAGCTTGTCGAGCACGCCATTGACGAAGGCGCCGGATTCGCCGGCGCTGAGGGCCTTGGCGATGTCGATGGCTTCGTTCAAGATCACGGGCGCGGGCACATCCTGGCAGTACAACAGCTCATAGGAGGCCACACGAAGCACGTTGCGATCCACGGCGGCGAGACGCTCAAACCGGAAGTTTTCGAGCAGCTTGGTGATGCCTGAGTCGATTTCGTCCTGGTGGGAGAGAACGCCCTGGATGAGGCTCTCGGCATAGGCGCGCGTGGATGCCTTCGCGCTATGCAGTGTCCAGAACGCCTCGGCGTCCTCCGGCTTCTGCTCGCCTTGGAGATCTCTGGAAAACAGGAATTGAATGGCGGCTTCGCGGCCGTCGCGGCGTTTTCCCATGATGTTAGACGTGGTCGATGGGTTCACCGGCGAAGCTGGCCTTCATTTTGCCAAACAAGTTGATCATTTTGACGCAGGTCTGCGCGGCTTCCGTGCCGCGGTTGATGGTGGTGCCGAGGCAGCGCTCCTCAGCCTGCTCCTCGCTGCTGACGAGCAGTACTTCATGAATGACGGGAATGCAGTGCCTCACGGCCATTTGCTGCAGAGCGTCGGTGACGGAAGCGCCGACGAGATCGGCATGCTCGGTGGAGCCGCGAATGATGACGCCTAATGTGATGACGGCATCAGGCGCGCTGCCGCGCAGGACATGCTCGACACACACAGGAATCTCAAAGGCGCCGGGAACACGATAGACATCCACCGAGGCATTCGGGGCGATGACCTCGATCTCTTCCTTGGCGGCATTGAGCAGGCCTTGGACGAACTGGTTGTTGTACAAGGAGGCGACGATCGCGATGTTGACCGGCTCCTGGGTTGGACGCGGGCGGCTGGAGGCGTAATTGGACATGCGGCTAAAGTTTGTGACCCATCTTTTTCTTCTTCGTTTCGAGATAGCGGGCGTTCTCGGGCTTGGGCGGGGATTTGATAGGAACCTGCTCGACGATTTCCAGCTTGTGGCCTTCAAGCCCGACAACTTTGCGCGGGTTGTTGGTCATGAGCAGGATCTTGCGCACGCCGAGGTCGGAGATGATCTGCGCGCCGATGCCGTAGTCGCGCAGGTCCATGGGAAAGCCGAGTTTTAAATTCGCTTCGACAGTGTCGAGCCCCTGCTCCTGGAGCTTGTAGGCCATGATCTTGCCGTGCAGGCCGATGCCGCGCCCTTCATGGCCACGCATGTAAACAATGATCCCCTTCCCCGCTTTGGCGATCTGCTGCATCGCGGCGTGGAGCTGGCTGCCGCAGTCGCACCGGCGTGAAGCGAAGATGTCGCCCGTGAGGCATTCGCTATGCACGCGAACGAGCGTGGGTTCATCGGGCGTGATGTCACCCATGACGAGGGCGATGTGATGAACGCCATCGAGACTGCTTTTGTAGAGATGCAGTCTGAAGTCGCCGAAGTCGGTGGGCATATCGACGACTTCGATTTTTTCGACCAGTTTCTCACTCAGACGGCGATGCGCGATCAAATCGGCGATGCTGCCCATCTTGAGGCCGTGCTTCTTCGCAAATTTCTTCAAATGGGGCAGCCGCGCCATGGTGCCGTCCGGGTTCATGATTTCGATGAGCACACCAGCTTCCCGCAAACCGGCCAGACGGGCGAGATCGACGGCGGCCTCGGTATGACCGGCACGGCGGAGGACGCCGCCCGGTTTGGCAACGAGTGGATTGATATGCCCGGGCTGCACCAAGTCAGCAGCGGTGCTTTTCGGATCGGCGAGCAGGCGGATCGTGCGGGTGCGGTCGGCGGCGCTGATGCCGGTGGAGATGCCTTGGGCGGCATCCACGGTCACGGTGAAGTCGGTGCGGAAGGCTTCGCGGTTTTCCGGCACCATGCTGGCCAGATTGAGGCGCTGGGCGATTTCGAGCGAGACAGGCACGCACAGCATGCCCCCGCCTTGGCGCACCATGAAGTTCACCATCTCGGCGGTGATTTTTTCCGCCGCGCAGATCAGGTCGCCCTCGTTTTCACGATCTTCGTCATCAGTGACGATGACCATGCGGCCTGCGCGTATGTCTGCGATGACAGACTCCACGGAGTCGAAGACGGATTCCTTTTTGCGGGGCATGGGAGGGGTGGAAAAGAGCCAGTGCCGCAGGCTGCGGCGTCAGGGGGTGGATGTTTTAGCCGATCGGGGACTGTTTTCCAGTGCGAGTTGGTTTTTCGTTGCCGTCGCGGAGAGGCTTCGCGTAATGTCGTCCCATGCCGCCCCCTCCCAAAATCAAGCGCCCGTCCTCGGTGACGGTGGAGGAGTTCTTCCGTGTGAACGAGAAATCGCTCAAGTTGAAGCTGGTGGGCAGCGATGTGGGCTTCTCGCGCAAGATCAGCGAACCGTCGGTCAATCGCCCCGGGCTGGCCCTGTCGGGATTCTTCACCTATTTCGCCTACAAGCGCGTGCAGGTCATCGGCAACTCGGAGCACTCCTTCCTTGAGGGCCTGGACCCAAAGCTGCGCGCGGCCCGTTTCAGCCAGCT
>CAMCWM010000164.1 GCA_945882215.1 Akkermansia muciniphila
TTTGGAGGAACTGCCGCCAGGGATGATGGCCTTCAATTTGCGGCCGGGCTTGAGGCCGCCGCAGAGCGTGTCGATGACCTCGCCCATGGTGACCTTGCCGACTTCGACCTCGTAGTAGCCGGGCTTCTGCACGTCGCCGCTGACGCAGAGGATGCGGGTGCCGGTGTTGTTCGGCGTGCCGAGCTTGGCATACTCCGCGCCGCCCATCTCGATGATGTGCTTCACGTGGCAGAGGGACTCGACGTTGTTCACGATGGTCGGGCTCATGTAGAGGCCGAGCGCGGCGGGGAAATACGGCGGTTTGATGCGCGGGTAGGGACGCTTGCCTTCGAGGGACTCGATGAGACCGGTCTCTTCACCGCAGATGTAGGCACCGGCACCGCGATGCACAAAGATCTCGCAGTCAAAGCCGGAGCCGAGGATGTTCTTGCCGAGGAAGCCCTTCGCGTGGGCTTCAGCGATGGCTTTTTCGAGGATCTTGGCGGCGTGGGGGAACTCCTCGCGGATGTAGATGTAGGAGAGCTTCGCGCCCACGGCGAAACAGGAGATCGTCATGCCCTCGATCAACTGATGAGGGTCCTGATGCATGATGTAGCGGTCCTTGAAGGTGCCGGGCTCGGATTCGTCCGCGTTGCAGATGAGATAGACCGGCTTGGTGTTCGTCGGCGGGATGAAGCCCCACTTCACGCCGGTCGGGAAACCCGCACCGCCACGACCGCGGAGTCCGCTGGCTTTGACCTCGTTGGTGATGGCGCTGCGCTCCATCTTGAGCGCCTTCTTGAGCTGCTCATAACCGCCGTCCTTCAGATAGCATTCGATGGACGGATCGTAACCGACGCGGTCGATGTTTTTGAAGATGAGGCGCTTCTCGCGCGCATGCGGTTCTTTGCCGGGGAGATACTGGACGGGGGAGGCCATGGGCGTCAGTATTCCAGTGCGAAAAGGCGCGGCAACCGGGATTTGTGAAAAAATTCACAAGGCGGTGGGAAATGACGAATGCCGAATTCAGAATGACGAGCCGAGCGAAGCGAGACAGACTGCCGAAGGCAGCCCGAAGGGAAGCGAAGCGTATCAATGCCAGGGATGAAAGCTCTGCGGGGTGAGCGGTGTAGTTTGGGGGTGAATTTACCTGTCCTCAGAACTGGATCGAAGGCTCTGCTCATGCTGCTGGCGTCGGCAGGGATGGTGATGGCGAAGAAAGATGAGGGGCCAAAGCCGGTGCCGTGGTCATTTGCACCGCTGAAGCGCGTGGCCTTGCCAAAGGTGAAGGACGCGACGTGGCCGAAGACGCGAATCGACTACTTCATTCTCGCCAAGATGGAGGCGGCGGGGATGAAGCCGGCGCCACGAGCCGAGATGCGGGTGTTGCAGCGCAGGCTGGCGTTTGATCTCACGGGGCTGCCACCGGCGGAAGCGGTGCCGTTGGCGTGGAGCCAAGCCGTGGACGAAATCCTGCGCAGTCCGCACTACGGCGAGCGCTGGGCGCGGCACTGGCTGGATCTGGCGCGCTACACGGACATCACGCCGGACTGGCTGGACTCGACGAAGTTCTCGTATCTGTATCGCGACTGGGTGGTGCAGGCGCTGAACGAGGACATGCCGTATGACCGCTTCGTGCTGCGGCAACTCGCGACGGATTTCTTGCCCGAGTGTGGGCCAAAGGATCGCGTGGCGCTGGGCTTCATCGGCCTGAGCCCGACGTATTTCAAAGAGCTGCAACTGCCGCCGGAGATCATCAAGACCACCGTCGCCGATGAATGGGAGGAACATGTCGATGCCATCGGCCGCACCTTCCTCGGCCTCACGCTGGCCTGTGCGCGTTGCCATGATCACAAGTCGGACCCGATCACGGCGCAGGATTACTACGCGCTCGCCGGAGTCTTCGCTTCCGTGAAGCTCTCCGAGTTGCCAACGATGAAGGATGAATTCTGGAAGCCGGTGGAGAAGGCGCGGGCGGCGGTGGCCTCGCTCGAAAAGCAGATCAAGGAGCTGGCGAAGAAGAAGCCGAAGGACTTGAAGGAACAAACCGCCGCGATGCAGGCAAAGATCGACGCGATCAAGACCGGCACGCCGCATTACAACATGCAGATGGCCAACGGCGTCGAGGAAGCGGCGCTCTTCGTCGTGAACAAGGAGAAGGAGCACGGCACGAAGCTCGATTACAAGATGGGGATGGCGCGTGATCTCGAACTCATGAAGCGCGGCAATCCCAACGACCTCGGCGAGAGCGTGCCGCGTCGCTTCTTGTCCGCGTTCCCGTCGAAGACCGGCCTGCCGCGCAAGTTCAACACCGGCAGCGGTCGCCTCGAACTCGCACAGGCAATCGTGGAAGACGCGGCACCGCTCACAGCACGCGTGATGGTGAATCGCGTGTGGAAGCACCACTTCGGTCGCGGTCTGGTCGATACACCGAGCGAGTTTGGCAATCTCGGCGAAGCGCCGACACATCCTGAGCTGCTCGATGATCTCGCCGGTCGCTTCATGGAGCACGGCTGGTCGCTGAAGTGGCTGCATCGCGAGATTTTGAACTCCGCGACGTGGCAGCAGAGCAGTGTGGCCGCTGAATCCGAGAAGCGTGATCCTGAGAACAAGCTCTACGGCCGCATGCTGCGTCGCCGCCTTGATTGGGAATCCTGGCGCGATGCGATCCTCACCGCCACGGGCCAGATCGATCTCAAGATGGGCGGCCCCGCCTCGGCGATCAGCGATGCGAAGAACCTCCGCCGTTCACTCTACGGTGCGTCCGACCGTCAGGACATGGACCCCATGCTGCGCATTCACGACGTGCCCGATCCCGGTGCGCACAATCCCTGGCGCACGGAGACCATCACGCCCTTGCAGGGGCTCTTCGCGCTGAATTCGCCCTTCATGCTGGAGCAGGGGGCCATCTTGGGCCGCTGGGCCATGAATCGCAGTTCCGACGAGGTCTATGCGCGCCTGTTTGGCCGCGCACCAAGCCCGCGTGAGGCCGAGGTGGCGAAAGCCTTTGTCAGCGGACGCGAAACAGACGCCACCGTGTGGTCGCAGTATGCGCAGGCCCTGCTGGCGGGGAATGAGATGCTGTTTGTGGATTGAGGCTGGCGCGTCAAGGCTTGGTCAAGCTTCGTCAAGCATGGTCAAGAGTTGAGCCTTGACCCTCTTGACCACTCCTTGACGATTTCCCTGACGACTCTTGACCTCCCCGCTTTACACCAGCCCATCTCTGACCATTCATCCCCGCCCGTTTTCCGACCATCGCAATGACCACCAAACTCGATCCCAAATTTCTCGCTCTTCTTGCCGACACCGCCCAGAAACTCCAAGCACTCGAAATCGAGTCACGCGTGCTCGATGAAGCCGCGCCCGCGCTGACCGCCGCCTCCACTGAGCTCAGCCAGCGGTTGATCGACCACGTCACGCAGCTCACCGCCGCCATGGAGGCGAAGAACGCCGCCGACATCGCGGCCAGGGAAGCCGCCAAGGCCCAGGCGCTGGCGGAAAAGGAAGCGGCACGTCTTGCGGCCATCGAGGCCAAGGAGGCCGCGCGCATTGAGAAGGAAGCTGCCGCTGCCGCCGCGAAGGCGCAGGCCTTGCTCGAACTTGAGGCCATGAAGGCCGCCGCCGCTGCGATCAAGGCGAAGGAGCTTGCCGAAAAGGAAGCGGCGAAGGCCCGAGCCATCGCCGAGAAGGAAGCCGCGCGCATTGCCAAGGAGCAGGCAGAAGCCGAGAAGATCGCCGCCAAAGAAAAGGCCATCGCTGAACGTCTGGCCGCAGTGCTCGCCGCTGCCGAGGCCAAGGCACAGGCATTGGCGGAAAAAGAGGCCGCGAAGGTCGCTGCGGCAGAGGCCAGGGAAGCCGAGCGCCTCGCCAAAGAACAGGCCGCCGCCGAAAAAGCCGCTGCCAAGGCCCAAGAACAGGCCGAACGCGAGGCTGCGAAGATTGCCGCCGCTGAGGCGAAGGAAGCCGCGCGTCTGGCCAAGGAACAGGCGGATGCCGAGAAGGCCGCCGCCAAGGAAAAAGCGCTCGCCGAACGCATGGCCGCCATGGCCGCCGCTGCCGAGGCCAAAGAGGCCGCGCGCCTCGCGAAGGAGCAGGCGGATGCCGAGAAGGCCGCCGCCAAGGCTCAGGCGCTCGCCGAAAAAGAAGCCGCGCGTCTGGCGAAGGAACAAGCCGATGCCGAGAAGGCTGCCGCCAAAGCCCAGGCCCTCGCCGAGCGGGAGGCAGCGAAGGCCGCGGCCGAGGCTGCCAAAGAAGCGGCACGCATCGCCAAAGAACAGGCGGAGGCCGAGAAAGCCGCCGCCAAGGCCCAGGCCCTTGCGGAAAAGGAAGCCGCCCGGATCGCCCAGGAGAAGCGTGCCGCCGAGCTCGCTGCCGCCAAAGCCCTGCAAGACGCCGAACGTCAGAAAGCCAGCGCGATCGATGAAGAAGCCAGGGCCCGCCGTGCCGAAGCCCGTGCCAAAACCCTCGCCGAATACGAGGCCAAGCAAAAAGCCCGTCAGGCCGCCGCCATGGCCCAGCTCGCCGCCGACAAAGCCGCCCTCCAGGCCGAGAAGAAAAAAGCCGCCGCCAAAAGCTGACCAGCGGATGGAGCAAGCCTGCCAGGTTCCTCCACGTCACCCACCCGTGGGGTCATGGAGAAACTGGACGCCGCAAGGCAAACTGCCACCGCGCCACCGTCCTCATTCAACCTCCATCCGCCCGCCATTCATGCGCAGGTGCAGGTGCCCCAGAGCCGCAGCCTCGCTGCTGGAGTGGGTGACGTGCAGCACGGTGAGCGAATGCTCGGACTGCACGCGCTGAAGCAGCGTCACCGCCTCCGCACGCATGCTTTCATCGAGGGCCGAGAGCGGTTCATCGAGCAGCAGCAGCTTCGGCTGCGCCGCGAGAGCACGAGCGAGCGCCACGCGCTGCTTTTCGCCGCCGGAGAGCATGTCGGGCAGACGATCCAGCAGCGGGGCGATGCCAAACTGCTCGGCGAGACGGTTCACACGCTGATTCAACTCCTCAGGCGGCACGCCGCGCAGTTTCGGGGCAAATCCGATCTGCTCCCGCACGCGCAAACCGGGAAACAGCGCCAAGTCCTGCGGCACGTAGCCGATGCCGCGCTCACGCGGTTCCAGATCCGTCACATCCACGTTATCCAGCAGCACACGGCCCGAAGTCGGACTCCGCAGGCCGCAGAGGATCTCCAGCAGCGTCGTCTTGCCACAGCCGGTCGATCCCATGAGCACCGCGTAAGTGTTCGCGGGAATGGCGATGGTCACGTCCGCGAGGATCACGCGGTCGCCGGTCTTCCAAGTGATGTGATCGAGCTGAATCATACTTTTTCCCCCGTCGCCCGCACGGCCACCAGCACCAGCACCGCCAGCGCCACCATAAATAAGCTCACCGCCACGGCGGCTTCGAGATTTCCCACGCTGAGTTCCAGCCACACCGTCGTCGGCAGCACCTCCGTCTTCATGCGCGTGGCCCCAGCAAAGACCAGGATCGGCCCGAACTCGCCCAAACTCCGCGCCCAGGCGATGCAAAACGCTGCCACCATGCCACGCCGTGCCGCCGGCAGCGCCACATGCCACAGCGCTTGAAACCGCGTGCAGCCCAGCGTCAGCGCCACATCCTCGGGACGCGCCGAGAGATGCTGAAACGTCCCGCGCATCGTGCGGATCGCAAACGCCGCCGCCACCACGAACTGCGCCAGCACCACGCCGCTGAGCTGATAGGTGAAGGGAACCGCCATCTCGATCACCTTGCCGATGCGCGTTTGGAAAAAGATCAGCAAACACAGCCCCACCACCAGCGGCGGCAGGATGATCGGAATGTCCAGCGCCGCATCCAGCCAGGATTTGCCGCGAAACTCCCGCCGCGACATCAGATACCCAACCGGCACCGCCAGCAGCAGCGCAAAGCCCGCCGCCAACGAACACGTCACCAGACTCAGCCACGTCGCATGCCGGATCTCCGGCGACATCAGCACCTTCAACCACGAGTCCGGCGTGCTGTAAGTCGCCGTGGCACCGAGCAGGAACGCCCAAAAGAGCAGATAGCCCGCCGTGATCAGGCCCAGGGCCAGCCAGCAGAGGTTGGAGCGATTGAGGGTCATGCAGCAGAAACCGCCAAACTAAAAGCCCCCTTCCCACTGCACAACTCCAATAGCGGTTCTTTCTCGTTCAACGCCGCATCTGAGCCTGTCCGGCGGCGCGGGTATGAAGGGTGCAGAATTGAGGCGGTGACTCGTCAGTCGTTTTGATTCGGATCGGCGGATGTTCCCGACTTCGCAGGAGCAGTGGACTGCAGGCTCACCCCGTTGCTCGTCCTCTCCAGATCGGGATCGAAGGCGAACTCGAAGATGGCATCGTCGAGCGTGTTGAGAATCCAGTCCTGGATGCGTTGAGGGTCATCGGAAACGGCGGCCTCCAGCCAGGCCCGGCCGTGGGCGTCATCGAGCATTTCAAAGTCCATCTTTAGCATGCCCTGCTGAGAGCCTTTCACGGGAGGAATGGCCGCGATGCGCTGTTCCAGCTTCGTCTGCATCTCGGACGTGTTCATCACGATGATGAAGCGATTCATGAGCTGGTTGAGCTCGGGGCTGCGTTGCAGCTGCTGCTTCGTCATGCCTTGGTGGCGGCGGAGGATGGCCTCCACCGTCTGCCGCACCTGCCCCGTCACTGGCGCAGGCCGGTAATGCCGTCTGTCTGCGCCCGTCTCCGCAACTTCGTCCTTTGCCTGGCTGCTGGCTGGCTGCGCCTTCACCTGAGCCGTTTGCTTCCTGGGCAGGAGAGCCGGTGGACGCTGGAGCATGAATGGCATGCCGATGGCAGCAACGGCGGCGACGGCGATGAGAGTTTTGGTGGTGGCGTTCATGGCGATGGTGGTGACTCGTGCTCCCCGGTGTTTCATTGACGCTTTCGCTCCTGCTCCAAGGACTGCGCTTGCTGAAGACTGGCGGCGGAGAGGGAGCTGAGCGGCACGGGGATGTCCTTGCCATCCATGCGGAGGAGCACGTTGGCTCCTTCCACGCGCACAAACTGGGCCTGGATGCTGCGCCCGGTGGTGTTGGTCCAGGTGAGTGCTTGGTCTGCGGTGCCAGTGACCTGCGAGGCTGGTCCGAGTCGTTTGGTGCGCTGGGATTCATGCAGATCGGGCGGCTCCAGTGTGCCGGGGTTGATGTTTTCAACATGGTGTTTGCCCACTTCGCTTTTGAGCGCACGCAGTTTCAGGCCGGCCATCACGAGCCCGCCATCAGGGGCAAAATCGGCCGAGGGCATGGCGAGGTCTTTTTTGGTTTTGATGTTCCAAAACACCGCGCCTGCGGCAGCATGCTTTCCCTGTCCGGTGCTGCCACCGCTGGTCCACAGTCGCGTGCCAAGACCGGCGTCGAGCTGGGTGAAGAGATTCTCATACGGGCCGTGGCGATGGTTGTCGATGGCGAGGTCGGTGGCTCTGCCGTT
The DNA here is from genome assembly GCA_945882215.1 of Akkermansia muciniphila. Lineage (GTDB taxonomy): Bacteria > Verrucomicrobiota > Verrucomicrobiia > Verrucomicrobiales > Verrucomicrobiaceae > Prosthecobacter. Next base: position 7,428 of record CAMCWM010000164.1, read on the forward strand.
GCTGAAAACGTTGCCCGTGCTGCCCTGCGAGACGGTGAGGTCGTGGAAGAATTTCATGCCGATGGTGAAATTGCGGCACAGACAATCTACGCCCATCAAAGAGATGCCATGATGACCCTGGATGTCCTCCACGGCGGGCTTGCGAGTGGAGACAAGTTCGATGCCATCCAGGGTGCAGAACACCGAACCGGTGATGAAGGGGCCGCTGTCGGGGTTCACAATTTTGAGGCCGCGTATCCAGCAGTCGGCCGCTCCTTTGATTTCGACTGGGTTGAATCCTTCCTCCGTCCAGTGCCCGCGATAGGGGGTGGCCGGAAACTTGATGGTGAGATACTCCACGCCGCAGTTCTCGAGCGTGGGTGCGTAGCGCTTGAGCACTGGCGTCCATTCGGTGCTCACATCCGCACGCAGCGGGCGGTCCACCGTGAGGGTATGGCCTTCGATCTTCACGACGGTGAGCACCTGCGTGAGCGCGTAGGTTTCTTTCGGCTTCGAGAGGTCGCCCGAGTCGCCACGATAAACGTGCGCGACCAGAGTCCGCGCGGAAGAGTCGGTCAGTTCGAGCACGACTCTGGTGCCAGCCTGAAACTTGCTGGTGTCCGCCACTTGCAGCGTGGTGTCTCCGCGTTTCGCCGCTGCCGCAACGGCGCTGAGCGTCTCACCGGCATAGCCACTGCCAGCCAGTGAGATCATGCCGCCGCTCCATGAGTAGAGCGTGGTGGCAAGACTGCTCGTCGGGTTGTTGTAAACGCGCGGGAGAATGGTGTTCATCGGCACGGGCATGAGCAGCGTGGTGAGCGCCGCGCCCGCGCCTTGCAGCACGGTGCCTGATTGGGTGATCGGGAGAAACTTCGTGACCACATACCGGCCCGAAGGAAAGAAGATCACCTTGCCCGGCGCTGCTGCGATGGCCTTGAGGATCGCCTGGGTGTCGTCGGTCGTTCCATCACCCATGGCGCCGAACTCTTTCACGCTGACCCGTGCCTCGGGCACCACTGGCTCCGCAGTTCCCATGCGGTAACCCGCAAAGGAGAAATCCGGCAGGGGCGAGGACGGCGACCACCGCTCCCCTGCTTTTCCCCACAGTTCGGAGGTGGCGGCGGACACGGTTGAAACGACGGCAAGCAACAAGCTGAAAAGCAGCGAGACGAGGCATTTCGATGGCTTCATGGTGTGTTCAGGCGGAACGGTTGAGCTGGAAGAGATGATCGGATGGCAGGACAGCACCATGCGGATGATTGGCGCGCTCGACGTGTTGGAAGCCGAGACGGGTCAGCAGGGAGATGGACCGGATGTTCCGCTTGTCTGCCATCGCGAACAGGGAGCTGATCGCATGTTCGGTGAACAGTGTGTGCAGAGCGCAGACCGCAGCTTCGTGGGCAAGACCGCGCCCCCAGTAGGAAGGGCCGAGAACAAACGCAAAATCTGCCGTCATGGTCGTATGAATCGTTGCCTGGATGAAGCCCATGCAAGCATCGCTTTCGAGAGGTTGGATAATCCAGTTGAGCCACTGCTCCGTGCCATCGGGTGAGTGACGCGTTTCGTGTCGGCGATAGCGTTCCTGGAGACACTCCAGTGAAGCCGGAGGCTCGTCCTGAATGAACTCATAGATGCGCGGATCGGAGAGCAGCGGGAACATCGCCTCGGCGTGTTCAACGCGCAAAGGCACCAGCCGGAGCCGAGTTGTGATGAGCTGCTTCATTTGAACTCGACCTCGATCAGGTGTTCATGGAGCTTGGCGAGTGCGCGTGGTCTCCAACGACCATCATTTGACTGCCGGGGTCTTGAGGGGTGCGGTCGGGTTCGATCCCATTGATGGAGGCGATGACTGGCTCGATTCACGGTTGGCCTCTGCCACGAGTTGTTCGATTTTGTCGCGGAGCTGTTTGGCAGCAATCTCCAAGAGCGCTTGCTTCCGGTTCTGCGCGTCCTTCCATTGCATGATCTGTTGATCGGACAGTCCTTTTTCCTCCGGCCCGAGGGCTGTTTGAAGTTTGATGTCCTCCACCTGCGGCGCCACTTTCTCATACTGCTTGAGGGCCACCTTGAGATCGATCTCACGCAGCACGGCGGATGGATCACGCGAGGAAAGGGCGGCTTCTGGTTCGGTTATGTCACGCGCCAGCATGTATAGTTTGCGGATGAGGGCGGATAAATCGAGCCGGGCAGGAGTGTCGGAAGCTTGAGGCTCGGACTTCAATAGAAGCTCGGGTGTCAGGGCATAGGGGGCATTTGGATTTACAGGTGGAGCGGTGAAGGTCGGGGCCTCCCGCACTTTCGCCTGCAATGGTGTGTAACGGGTCGGGCTCTCCGGCGCTGTTGCCTGCACCGATGTGTAACGGTTCGGGTTCTCCGGCGCTGTCGCCTGCACCGATGTGTAACGGGCTTTCACTTCATCAGCGTGGACGCTTATCTCTGAGAGTGACGCGATGAGGGTGATAATCGGGACCAGAAGGCCGGTGCTGATCTTGGTAATGATGTTTGTTTTCATGGTGTGTGTTGTGTTGGTGCGGCTGATGTTGATCTCTGTTACGGATCAGCAGCGAATCCGTTGAAGAGCTTTGAAGTAGTGGTCAGTCCTTCGCGTTGGGATCGGCGGCTGGCGGTCGAATCAGCCGCTTATATCGAATTTTAACGGCTCGCGGATTTTCTGTGGAGCTGACGATTTGTACAAGCCCGATGCTGCCCTCGCGGGTGCGAAATACGAACGCGCCATCGGGGTCCAGGACATGGCGATGAAACATCGTCAGGGATGGAACAGCCTTGCCGTCTCTTTTCTGCTGTTGCACGGCATCGCCAGCCATTCTCAGCACTTCCCGGGCTTCCGCTGCTTCGAATGAAAGCGTGGGAAAGACAATCACGCCTCCATACAAGGCCAGAGTCACGTCGGGAGAAGTGAAGGCGAGCGCCAAGTCGGCTCCGCTCGTCCGCGCCCAGTTTTTGATTGGCTCATCTGTCCGGCCAGTTTTCGTGAGCTCATCAAAGCGATTGCGCAGCAGGTTGAATACATCTTCGGGGGCGGCGACAAAGTTTCCGGAATCGAGATCGAGAAAGTAGTCCTCCGTGCCATTAGCGGGATGAATGATGACCCGCTCGATCACCGGGCCGAAGACTGCGGGCGTCGGGGACTCCGGCGCTTTTGCCTGCAACAATGTGTAACGGATCGGTGTCTCCGGCGCTGGATTGTATGAGGGAGACTGCGCGGAAACGGAGGGAAGTAATCGCCCGTGCGATACAGCCACTGCAAGAAGCGGCCAGATGAAAACTCCGAGAGCGGCGATGATCAACGCGCATTTCCCCACTGCCAACCGGCGCGCAGGCAGCGCCATGATGATCGACATGCCAGCGAACAGCAGTGACAGAGCCATCGCAGGCCACGCGCCTCCGCTGCGGATCGCGGCCAGCGCACCCAGGGCCGTGGCGATCAACGCGAGAATGATCGCGATGGAAGCGGCCTTGATTTCATTGCCCGTCGCGCTGCTCTCTGGCGACGCTGATGCCACCTCCCTTCGCACGGCGCGCAGCACGGCACGGACGATGAGCACATTCACGGCGATGGCTGCAATCACGCCGACGATCACCGCGACTTCCTTGTTCAGCGACAGCCAGTTCGCCATCCTCGTGACGAGCGCGACGTGCGGCTGACCGACGGCCGAAAGATTCGCGTAGAAATCCACAAACATCTTCGCCATCGCCGCGCTGAGCAGAGCAATGACGGCGCTCAGAGCCATCAACGGAAATAGCAAACCGTCGAACAACGCCAGGTACAGGCCATGGATTCGCCCCGCTGACCGCCGTATCTGCGACACGGCCACCCAGCCGAGAATCGTCGTGCCGAAGGGACTGGCGACACCCAGGATGAGCGCGGGGATCAGGATGGCTAGCTGCCACCCTTCAGGCCCGGCGGAGGTGCCGCCCCGGACCTGATAACTAGCCAAGGCCACCGCCACGAAAGAGAGAATGGCAACCGGCACCCAGCACGCACCCACGATGGCCGCGCGAGAAAAGCGCGGCGGGCCGGTGGTGTGATCGGGTTCTGCCTGAGGCGACGCGCCAGACTTGAAGCTGATGCGCACGGAGGAGATCACTGTCAGGAAGGCGGCGATCCCGGCCAAGGCGACGATGATTAGAGGAGGCGGTGCGCCTTGAGCGACCAATGAGAAGGCTGCTCCAACCATGAGGGCGATGGCAAAGACGGCCAAGGTCGCGGCCAATACGCTCCGCCAGACGATGACACGACGACCGTCGCGCGTTTCGACGAGTCTGAATTGGAACCCGGGCGGAGCAGCCGCGGCACTCCCACTCCCGGAAATCCAGCCAGACCAGCGCGCGTGGAGACCACGCAGAATCTGGACGAGTTCGGCGACGTGGGAGCGATGTCCGTCCCTGCGGGACAAAAGCAATGTCGCAGCGATGGCCGCGGCGATGATGCCCGAGAGGAAGGAGGAGGAGCGGAAATTCCAAACCAGTGCGCGGACTGAGCGCGTGTCGTCCACCACCTGCGGATGCACCACGAGCCACGGTTGGGAGAGGCCGATGGTGAGCGTGGATTCGGTGTTGTTGCCGAGGCGTGTGACATTAGGTCCGGCGAAGTTCAGAAGGAGAATCACGAATGCAGCGCCAAGAATCAATCGGAGCCTCAGCGGAAGCGCATGGTTCGCACGGAACGGATCACGTTCTGCCCACTGATCGCTAGATTCTGACTTCCCGTTTTTCGCAGCGACCGTCTCCAACTGCGTGCGAAACTCCGCCGCCGTGGCGAAGCGCAGCTCAGGTGCCTTTTCCAAGGCTTTAAGCACGATCTCATCAATGCGGATGTCCACCTGCACGCGCTTTGAGGGCGGTGTGATGTCTTCCTTCGGCCGCTCGCCGGTGAGCATCTCGTAGAGTACGACGCCGAGGCTGTAGATGTCCGCACGATGGTCGGCTGTGCCGTTTTGCTGCTCCGGCGCGGCGTAGTCGGGCGTGCCCAAAGTAGCCATCTCGCTCCGCGAGATGAGCTGAGGGCTTTCGTCGGCAGAAACGGCCTCCGAACAATGTGCATCGTCCTTGCCTGCGGCAGCGCATGGCTCCTCTCGCGGAGCGAGATGGCTACTGTACATCTTCGCGATGCCGAAGTCGGCGATCTTCACCACGCCCGCCTTGTCGATGAGCAGGTTCTCCGGCTTGATGTC
>CAMCWM010000165.1 GCA_945882215.1 Akkermansia muciniphila
CTGAGTGTGCGCCCTTCTCTCCAGGATACAAAGGCCCGCATGTCCCCGTGCTGGCAGCATTTGGTGGAGATCGGTTTCATGAATGCAGGGTGAACGGCTGTTTCGATCTAGACCGTGCCCTTGCGGAGAACTCAACGACACTCTTTCGCTCCGTTCACAGACTTGACGCGGATGACAGTGCAAAAGCATGGGATGATCTCACCTTCCGATTCGGTCCAAGATCCTTTCTTTACGCCGATGAAACCAGAGTCTTGGGTTATGCGGAAACCGCACAAGATGCAGAACGGCTGGTGTCTAAATTTAGCGAGAATTACAGCAAGCCGCCCGCTCCAAGAGCTGGGTGTTTTTATCTCATCAGGACGGGCCGCGAAATCAGCCGTGAACTCGTCCTGCTCGGAACCGAAACCATTCTCGACGATCAAGTCTTCAGCCTTCATTACGGCAGTGGTAGCGGGGAATGGCATGAGGGCTTTATCGCCAAACTTCGCGGAAGCAATCATGGCGTGTCCATCTTTGAAGGGCCGCCTGGCACCGGCAAGACCTCCTACCTGCGCCACCTCATGGGAGTGCTCAAAGAGACGCATCGCTTCTATTTCATCCCACCAGCGACTATGAGCGTGCTTTCCAACCCCGACTTCATCGGCTTTTGGGCGGAACAACGTCGCCGTTATGCCGACATGCAGTTCGTCGTCATCCTGGAGGATGCCGACGCTGCACTCATGACCCGTGGTGCGGACAATCGCGAGCAGGTCAGCGCCATCCTCAATCTCTCCGACGGCATGCTTGCCGACTTCCTCCGCCTCCAGATCATCTGCACCATCAACTGCAAAGCCGCCGACATCGACCAAGCCCTCCTTCGTCCAGGGCGTCTGCTGTGCCATCGGGTCTTCCACAGGCTCGACTATGCCCAGGCGTCACGCCTTGCGGAGACTCTCGGCTGGCAACTCCCCGTTGTGCAGGACTACTCTCTCGCGGAGGTCTTTGCGGGATATGAACCCAAGACAATCCATCGTCCGCGCATCGGCTTTGCGGTTTAGAAGCAAACCCACCGACTCAAGACATGAACATCGCCTGCATCGACTTTGAAACCGCCAACTACAGCGCCGTCAGCATGTGCGCTGCCAGCGTGGCGGTCTTTCAAGATGGCAAGCTTGTCGAATCGCCTTATTGGCTGGTGAAGCCACCCAAAGGGCATGGATTCTTCCTGCCGGAATGGACCGAGGACTGCCACGGTCTCTCGTGGTTTGATGTTCAAGACGCACCGGAGTTCTCCGCGATTGCCGCTGAATTGCTGGGGTGCCTGAGCAAGGCTGACATAGTGGTCGCTCACAATGCCCCGTTCGATATGCGTGTGTTGAAACAGACCTTGGAGCATTTCAATCTCCCAAGCCCAGATTTCCAATACCTCTGTACCTATCGTCTAGCAAAACGAGTCTGGCCTGAGCTGCCGAACCACCAACTCAACACTGTGGCCTCCCACATTGGACATGAGTTCCAGCATCACCATGCCCAATCCGATGCTGAAGCAGCCGGGAGAGCTTTGCTAGCGATGATGGAGCAACTGAAAATCTCATCACTGCAAGAGTTGGCGACTGTCACCGGCCTTGAGGGTGCGCCATTCAATGAACGAAAGGAACCATAAATGAAGACCGCTATCCATCAGATGATGATTGATGCCCGCATGGGCAGCAACAGCAACGACCTGTGCAAACAATGCCGGGCTGCATCCAACCATGTGACGAACGCACTGGGGCCATACCTGGTCTGCGATGCCGAGTTCAGCGCCAAAAGCATTCTGTTCGTTGGCAAGGTTGCCAGAGGCGATTGCCTCGGCCCTGAAATCGCCGACCAGCTCGAAGACGTTACTGCATTTGGGGCGTCCTCCATTGCCGAGCGTTCCTGGCCTTATTACGCCTACACGAGAGCCATCATCGAACGCGTGTATGGCGATTTGGCGACTGGCATTCGCCACGTCTCCTTCACCAACATGGTCAAGTGCAACAACGAGACAACCCCGGACACGTCAGATCGCACCAGCAAGGAATTTTGCATCGCGAAGAATCGGTTCATCTGGGAGGAGATCGAAGTTATCAGACCGCGTCTGGTGATTTTTTACACTGGCACGGCTTACGACGACTTTATTGACGGCTACATGCCCGTTTATGCCAGCACCCGTCAAAATAACGAGAACAGACGAGTGGTCGTTGGGAAGAAAACCATGCCTTGGTGGTCTCGCTCATTTTATGATGATCAGCAAAGAGAGGTCTTGAAATTTTTGCGAGTCGGCCATCCTGAGCGAAAAAAGAAAGAGGATTATGTGGATGCTGTTTCTCGGTGGATACGTTGCGTGTTCGAGGCGAATCCGCGTGATTCCAAGTGAGATGGAGCCTGCTTCGGACGTTCGGAAAGAATGCACACAGCCATTCTTTACCTTCTCGTCTTCGGATTGATTCAAACCGCCACTGCCCAGCAGCCGAAATGGTACAAGGGTAACACGCACACGCATTCGCTGTGGAGCGACGGGAATGATTTCCCGGAGATGATCACGGATTGGTACAAGCAGAAGGGCTATGACTTTTTGGCGATCTCCGATCACAACGTGCTTCAGGCGAAAGAGGTCTGGATGGGCGTTCCGGCGGTCGAAAAGCGACGCAAGGCGCTGGGGAAGACGACGATGGACAAATACCGCGCCCGGTTTGGCGACGAATGGGTGACGACACGTCACAAGGAAGGCGTGACCGAAGTACGCTTGAAGAAGTTGGAGGAATACCGGCCACTGCTGGAGGAGCCGGGCAAGTTTTTGATCGTGCAGGCAGAGGAGATCAGCGCGGGCCTGGGCAAGGCGCCGGTCCACATGAACGCGGTGAACCTGCAGGAGGAGATCAAACCGATCAAAGACCTGGGCAGCATCCAGGAGGTGTTGCGGGCCAATTTCAAGATGGTGAACGAGCAGTCGAAGCGGCTGGGCGTGCCGATGTTCACGCACATCAATCATCCAAACTTCCGCTGGGCCTTCACGGCGGAAGACATGGCGGCGGTACTGGAGGAAAACTTCTGGGAGATCTACAACGGCCACCCGGGCATCAACTGGCTGGGCGATGAGACGCGCGTGGGACACGAGAAGTTGTGGGACATCGCCAACACGCTGCGCATCGCGCAGTTCAAGGCACCGCCGTTGTACGGTGTTGGCACGGATGACTCGCATCACTACCATGGCGAGGAAAGCAGCCCAGGACGAGGCTGGGTGATGGTGCGTGCATCGAAGCTGGATGCCAATGAGATCGTGAAGGCGATGACGGCTGGCGATTTTTATGCGTCTTCCGGCGTCACGCTGGATGACGTGAGCTTCTCGGATGGCATGCTGCGCATTCGGATTCATGCGGAACCGGGGGTGAAATACATCACCGAGATTCGCGGCACCTTGCAGGGCTACGACACGGCCACGAGAGAGGTGCAAACGCCAGCGGGCGACACGTATCCGACGCGGAAGCTTTATTCGGATGATGTGGGCAAGACGCTGGCGTCGCTGGAAGGCACGGAGATCACCTGGAAGCCGACGGGCAAGGAGTTGTACTTCCGCGCGTCGATTGTGTCTTCGAAGCCTCATCCGAATCCGTCCTTCGAGGGGCAGACGGAAACCGCGTGGACGCAGCCGATGGGGTGGAAAAAGTAGTCTTGTTGTGCCGCAACAAGAGTCCGGCCAGTTGCGGCGCAACTGGGCAACTTTACCGCATCCGCATGCCTTGCATGCGGGCCTGCATGCCTTCGAGCATGGGGGCCATTTCGAGCTTCATGGAGAGCGGGGCTTCCTTGAAGAAGGCGCCCATGTCCTTGGTGAAGGTTTTTTCGAAGCCGGCGGCGTCTTGATCGAGCAGGAGCTGCATTTCCGGATTGTTGGAGGCTTTCTTCTTCATCTCACGATGGATGCCGCCGATGATGCGGCGACGCTCCTCGGGAGGCAGCTTTTCGATGCCCTTCATGACGGCCTTGAAGTTTTCTTCGACGGTGCGGCTGATGTATTCGCCCTTTTCCTCGTCGGTAAGCGACTTGAAGAAGCGATCTATGGTCTCCAAGCCATCCTCGCGCAGGGTGCTGCGCTGGTTGAAGTCGAGCTTGATGACGGAGGTGATAACTTTGTCGAGATGCTGCTGGCGCTGCTCGTGGCCGAGGTCTTCGTCTTCCAACCACGGGGCCGTCTCCATCATGGCGAGCGTCTTTTCCGGCGAGAACACGGAATCTTCAGTGACCCACATGACAACAGTCACCGCACCCCAGACGAGGGCGAGGAAGGCGGCGACTTGAAGCCAGAGACGTTGGACCGGCATGCGGTGCTATCTTTTGCCAAAACGGCGGCCAAGCAACGACAGGAATTCGCCGGATTCTTCAACCTTGAGTTTTTTAGTGACGGCGAAGTAAGCAATGGCGGCGATGGCGATGCTCACGCCGAGCGTGGTGCAACGCAGAAGGAAATTCAGGTGCGCCCAGTCGGCCATGATCGTGAATTTGGCCGCCAGGCAGATGCCGGACATCGCGGCGATGCCGACGATGAGCTTGATCAGCGCCTGCATGAGGGAGCGTGTTTCAAGGCCGCTGGCGAACTTGCGCATGCAGAGGTAGAGCGTGAGGAAATTCAGTGCGAGACCAACCGCTGTGGCCCAGGCGAGCGCGGTGTGATCCCATTCCAGGACGAAGACGGTGATGGAGTTCACGGTCGCGGTGAACACGATGATGCCCAAGCTGACCATCATCGGGATGAAACGGCGGTCGATGGTATAAAACGCTGGCTGGAGCACCTTGATGGCGGCGTAGAAGATCAGGCCAAACGCATATGCTTGCAGCGGCGCGGCGGTCATTTGCACATCATGTGCGGTGAATTTTCCGTGCTCGAAGATGATGGAGATGATTTCGTGCGAGAGCAGAGAAAGACCGACGGCACAGGGCAGCGTCAGGAATAGCACGAGGCGCAAGCCTTTGGCCAGAGCGCCGCGAAACGCGGGCGTCATGCCCTCGGTGGCGAGGCGGGAGAGCATCGGCAGCGTGACGGTGGCGACAGCGACACCGAAAAGGCCGAGAGGGAGCTGTTGGAGGCGCTGGGCGTTCGCCAGCCATGCCAGAGACGATTCTTTGCCGACAGTGTAAGAGGCGAAGATGGAATTGAGCAGCACGGCGACCTGTGTGCCGCTGGCGGCGAGCATGGAGGGCCACATGAGGTGCAGCACTTCCTTCACGGCAGGGTCTTTGCAGCCGAAGTCGAAGCGGAAACGGAAACCAACGCGACGCAGTGAAGGAAGCTGCACGGCGAGCTGCAGCACACCGCCGATCAAAGTGCCGATGGCGAAGCCGGTGAGGCCTTTTTCACTGACGTTGCCATGACGGAAGCCGGGATCGATGATCCAGGCGAGCACCACGCCACCAACAATGCAGCCGAGATTGAAGAAGGCGGAGGCGACTGCGGGAATGAAGAAGACCTTCTTCGAGTTTAGCATGCCCATGACCAGCGCCGTGACGGACACGAGCGCGATGAAAGGGTACATGATCTGCGCAAGCCAGGTGCCGAGCACTTTGGCCTCCTCACTGAGACCCGGCGTGAGAATGCGGAACAGAATCGGTGCCAGAGCCACACCGGCGATGGCGACGAGGGTCATGAACCACATCGAGAGCGAGATCATCTTCCGTCCGAGCGCCCAGGCGGCCTCGTCGCCCTCGGTCTTCATCTTTTTCGAGAACGTGGTGACGAAGGCGGTGGAGAGAGCGCCTTCGGCAAAGAGATCGCGCAGCATGTTCGGCGTGCGGAAAGCGGCGGTGAAGATGCCGGTGAAGGCGGAACCGAAGAAGCCGTTCAGCATCTGGTCGCGCACGAGTCCGAGGACGCGGCTGCAGAGGATGGCGATGGAGACGATCCCGGTGGACCGTGCTTGGGAAGAAGTGTCTTTCTTTTCCTCGCTCATGATGCGTAGCGGACGCTGGCGCGCCGCAGTTTGTCCATCATGGCGATTCCCATGCCGTGTTCATGCAACGGTTCCGCAATAATTTCATCGACACCGAGCTTGTCGAGCGCACGCAGGACGTAGAAGAAGCGCACGGCGGCCTCGGGCAGTTTGCCATTGCCGGGGCTGAGCATCATGACTTCTTCCCAGTCGGTGAGATTAAGGTAGCCGTCCTTCTCCTCGCCACGGTAGCTCATGAGGGCGTAGCGTTTGCCTTCCTCGGGAATAAAATCGGACGGACGCTCGAGCAGGCGTAGCGGCGTCTTTGGCGCGTAATGTGAGGCGAGCTGGCCGGGAGCTTCGGTGGCTTCATCGACGACGGTGCGCGTGGCATAGCGTACTTTGCCGTAGGCCTTCAAATCTTCCGCGGTGATGGGACCGGGGCGCACGATGGTGATGAACATCTTCGGGCTGCCGGGCTCGATTTTGATGATGGTGGACTCCAGACCGAACATGCAGGCACCGGCATCGACGATGAGATGAATGCGGCCGTCGAGTTCGGCGAGCACGGCGCTGGCGGAAGTCGGGCTGATGGAGCCGAAACGGTTCGCGCTGGGCGCAGCGAGCGGTTTGTCGAGCGCGCTGATGACGCGGCGGAAGATCGCATTGGAGCTGACGCGAACGGCCACAGTGGGCAGTCCGGCGGTGACGATGTCGGAAACGATGGGCTTTTTCGGCAGCAGGATTGTGAGAGGCCCGGGCCAGAAGCGTTCGACCATCTTTTTCAAGGTCAGAGCGATCTCTGCAGGCACCTCCGCAACGAGATCAATCTGCTCTTTGCTGGCCAGATGAACGATGAGCGGATCGAAGGTGGGACGTTCTTTGGCTTCGAAGATTTTCGCGACGGCGGCGGCATCGAGCGCGTTCGCGGCGAGGCCATAGACGGTTTCGGTCGGCAGGGCAACGACTTCGCCTTCGCGGAGCAGCCGGACGGCCTCCTCGACCGCCTGGTGCATGAGCGGTGGCTGGTCGGTGGGCAGAACGGCGGTGACGTAACTCATGAAGGGGAAGTGTGGCTCTCAATCACCGCCCAGGCGTTATGATTGTGGATGGATTCGTAATTTTCAGCCTCGACGCGGAACCAGGTGATCTTTGTGTGGGCCTTGGCCTTCACGGCGACGTTGCGCACGAGGTCTTCGACGAAGACGGGATTGTCGTAGGCAGCTTCGGTGACGTGTTTTTCGTCGGGACGTTTCAAAATGCTGTACAGCTCGCTGCTAGCGCTGGACTCAACCAGTTCGAGCAGGTCCTCGATCCAGACGGGGTCGGAGAAACGAACGGAAAGCGTGACAGTGCCACGCTGATTGTGAGCGCCGCGGGCGCTGATGGCCTTCGAACACGGGCAGAGCGTGGTGACGGGGACTTCGACGGTGAGGACGAAGTCGGTTTTCTTCGCATCAGCGTTCACTTCAAAGACAACACCGTAGTCGAGCAGGCCCTCGGCTCCAGAGACAGGCGCTGTCTTGGAGCGAAAGTAAGGGAAGCGCATTTCGACGTGCGCCTTGTCGGCGTGGAGCTTTTTCATCAGCTCGCGCGGCATGGCGACGATGTTTGAAACGGTCAGCTCGGTGCCATGCGCATGCAGGATCTCGACGAAACGACTCATGTGCGTGCCTTTGAACTGATGCGGCAGATCGACGGCGAGCGAGACGGTGGCGACGGTGTGCTGCACGGCGGCATCGCGGTCACGGATGCGCATGGGGAAGCGCAGGCTACGCACGCCGACGCGGTCGATGGGCAGGCGGCGGTCGTCGCGTTCGTTTTGCGTGTCGGTGAGGGCGGGCATGGTCAGGGGCGGAAATGAAACTTCCCACTGCCGCATGGTGCAACAGTGGGAAGCGGTTCAAAAGAAACCCTTCACGGGCGGACCAGTGATCAGGCCATGAGATTCACAGCGCGGGAGCGCTTGATCTCACGCACGACCTTGCGGTGCAGCCAGGCAGGAAGACCGGTGATGCGGCGGGGGATGAGCTTGCCGGATTCGGTGGTGAAGCGGGCGAGAAGCTCAGGATTGGTGTAGGAAATCTTTTCCACCGGGATGTCCACACGGCGGCGCGGCATCTTGCGATTCGCGCGGCGGAAGTTGGACATGCGTTCTTTGGTCTTCGGTTGCATGGCGGTCTTGGGTAAAAATTAGCGGGTTTCGCGGTGCAGGGTGCGCTTCTTCATGAAGTGATTGAACTTCACCTTCTCAAGACGCCCCGGAGTGCGGACGCTCTTTTTGTTGCGCGTGGTCACGTAACGTGAGGGCGGCATTCCTGCTGCCTTCGCTTCGGTGCATTCAAGGGTGATGATTTCTCGCGGCATAAATTTGGGGCGCGGAGGCTAGGTCACTCCTTGGAGAAGTCAAGCGATTCGCCGGAGTTGTTATTGTTGGCGGCGGGGGTGGCGTCATCCTCGTCCTTGTCGTCGTCGGCGGCATCGTCGGCATTGTCGAGGCCGAAGAGGGAATGCACCGGACGGCTCCAGCGACCGCTCATCTGGTTGCGCTCGATCTTTTCCTGATAAGCGACGGAATAACGGGCAAACGGCATGGCTTCGAGGCGTTCCTCGGGGATTTTGGACCCGGTGCCTTCGCACAGGCCGTAAGTGCCGGTTTCGATGCGCTTCAGAGCCTCGTTGATCTCATAAAGAGCGTCCTGCTCCTTGCCGAGGAGGCTGAGGGCGAAGTCGCGGTCGTAGGCGTCGCTGCCGGCATCGGCCTGGTGCATGCCGAAGGCAGAGGAGTCGCCGTTTTCATTGCGGATGGTCTCGCTGGCAACGCCTTCGATGGAGTTGAGGTAGGCGTCGCGCAGTTCGACGAGGCGCTGCTTCTGCTTTTTGAGAAAGGGAGTCATCTTCACCGGCCCCTTGGCGATTTCGATGGTGATGCCTTCTTCTTCGCGATTGGCGCGGGAACGCGGCGTGCCGGCGGTCGAAACCGAGGTGCGGCCTTTGGGGACAAGCGGTGCGGGTGCGGCCTTGGATGCCTTGGACGCTTTGACTGGAGCCACAACGGGCTTCACCGGAGCCGGGGCTGGTTTAGCGGCAGGCGTGACGGCCTTGGCAGGGGCTTTCGCGATGGTTTTCTTGGCAGGAGCGGCCTTGACGGCGGGCTTTTTGGCGGAAACAGGCTTTTTGGCGGGGGCTTTTTTGATAACGGTTTTCTTCACAGGTTTGGGGGAGTGTTTCTTCGGAGCAGGCTTTTTAGGCGCTGCTTTTTTGGAAATGGGTTTGCTCTTCGACTTGGCCACAGGCTTCACTGCCTTGGCGGGAGCTTTCTTGACTGGCTTGGCCGCAGGTTTTTTGGCTGCTGGCTTCTTAGCTGCGGGTTTCTTGGATTTCGCAGGCATGACTAGGTCGATGTTGGGATTGTCGATGAGCTTAGCGTATAACCGCACCCGGCCACGGGTGTGGAAAAAGAGGCGCGGATTCTGGCTGTGGTTGTCAGGACGCGCAACCACTATTCCAAGACCTTGTAAAAGCTCCTCTGGATGTGTGATCTGACGGGTTGCGACGGGGTTCTGCCGGGATACTCTGTTTTATATGAATGCCGAACAGTCCCCCGGTTCCGCGCTTTCCAGCCTGTGGCAGCAAATCCGTGCCGTGCTCGATCTGGTTCTGGATCTTTCCTTCAAGCGCTTCGTCACCCCGCGGCTGGTGCGCATGCTGTATGTGCTGAGCCTGCTGGCGGCCTCGTTCTATGCGCTGTCCTACATGTTCAGCGGCTTCCAGAACGGCACATTCACGGGCATTTTCCAGATGGTCACCGCCCCGCTAGCCTTCCTGCTCTACCTGATTGTCGCCCGCGTGACGGTGGAACTGATCCTCGCGATCTTCCGCATCGCCGACCACCTTGCGCCCACGTCGGAAGAAGCGGTGGCGAAATCGGTGCAAAATCCGCCCAGGAATCAGCCCTTGTGAGTGCGTGCGGCGGACTTTGTGAAATTTTTCACAAAATCGGGTTGCCGCTCCTCTCTGCGTCCTGATAATCGCCGAGCTGATGTTCACGCCCCTTCTCGCCAATTTCGATCTCATTGCGCTCGCCGCCTCGGTGGGGAAGATCGTGTTTCTGACCTTTCTGGTCATCCTCCCGCTGGTCTCGATCTCAGTTTACTTCGAGCGACGCATCTCGGCGGTAATTCAGGACCGTGTGGGGCCGAACCGCGTGGGAGTGCCGCTCACGCTGCTGGGATTCAAGAAAGACTGGCAGCCCTTTGGCATCGGCGGTCTGGCGCAGGCGGCTGCGGACGGCCTCAAGTTCATTTTGAAGGAAGACTTCGTTCCGGCACATGTGCGCACCTTCTATTACTGGCTCGCGCCCTGCCTGACGATGGTGCCCGCGCTGCTGACCTGCGTGGTGATTCCGTTCGGCAGTGAGTTGAACCTTTCCTTCCTCGGACTGGCGGAACCGATCCAACTGGTGATCGCTGATTTGAGCGTCGGGCCGCTGTTCACCTTCGCCATCGCCTCGCTGGGTGTTTATGGCATCGTGCTGGCTGGCTGGGCGTCGAACTCGAAATACCCCTTCCTCGGCGGCGTTCGTGCAAGCGCACAGATGATCTCGTATGAAATATCGCTGGGCCTGTCGGTCATCCCGGTGCTGATGATTTTCGGCGAGCTGAACCTGACCAAGATGTCCGCGTTTCAAGATGCCAACGGCTGGCTGCTGCTGCCACTGTGGGGCGAAGGTCTGAGCCTCGCACGCTGGGTGCTGCTGATTCCCATTTTCATCTCGTTCGTCATCTTTACCGTGTCGATGTTCGCAGAGACAAACCGTCTGCCCTTCGACCTTGCCGAGTGCGAAACGGAGCTGGTGGCCGGCTACCACACCGAGTACAGCTCGATGAAGTTCGCGCTGTTCTTCCTCGGCGAGTATGCGGCGATGATCATCGGCTCTGGGCTCGCGGTGACGCTGTTCCTCGGCGGCTGGAGCATTCCCTGCTGGCCGCTGCTGGAAAAAATCATCCCGTTGCAGCTCCACTTCAGCCCCGGTGACACACCGCTCTACACCGGACTGCTGCACATCGCGACGTTCTTCGCGAAGGTGTTCTTTTTCATCGTCTTCTTCATCGTCATCCGCTGGACCCTGCCGCGTTTCCGCTTCGACCAGCTCATGGCGCTCGGCTGGAAGGTGTTCTTCGAGCTCGCCCTCGCGAACGTCTTCCTCACCGCGCTGCTGATGTGGTGGTTCCCGCTGAAGTGAGCCATTTCTCAGCGCACAACGCGAGGAAAAATCCGAGGAAGCCGCCGAGTGTGTCGGCGATCCAGTCCCGGAAATCGCCGCCGCTGCGGCCTGGGATGAAGGTTTGATGCCATTCGTCGAGCGCGCCGACGATGGAGCAGAATAGAACCGTCAAAACGATGGCGACGATCTTCTTGCGAGCGAAGCCAGCGAGACGCAGGCTGAGCAGGAAGCACATGCCACCGGCGGCGAAATAGAGTGTGTGCTCGATTTTGTCGATGCCCTCGAATTTCCCAGGCGAGGGCAGTTTGCTCTGCTCTGAGAGCCAGTAGAGGATGGCGGCCCATACGATGACGAACGAGCGCCACAGTTGGGGCGAGGAGAAAAAGCGCGGCAATTGCATCGCGCGCGGTGTATCACCGGCGGGCGGAACCGCAAGCGCGATTCGCCACGCCCGCAAAGCGATAGACAAGCGCACGCCCTCGCGTTACACCTCGCCCGCCCAACCTCATCCCAATCATGAAACTGCACCTCACGCTCGCCGCTTTGTTCACCGCGCTCTCCTTTGTCAGCGCCGAAGAGAAAGAAGTCTTCAACGGCAAAGACCTCACCGGCTGGGAGGGCAATAAAGACCTCTGGAGCGTGAAGGACGGCGCGATCACCGGCATCACGCCGCCTGACCCCGCCGATCCGAAGAAAGGCATCATCAAGCACAACACCTTCCTCGTCTGGAAGGGCGGCACGGTGGGCGATTTCGAGCTGACGTTTCAATACCGCATCGAAAAGGGCAACTCTGGTGTGCAGTATCGCAGCAAGGAACTGGCTCCGGGCGAGTTCGGACCGATCATCAGCGGTTATCAGGCCGATTTCGAGGCGGGCGACACCTACAGCGGCATTCTGTATGAAGAACGCGGTCGTGGCATTCTGGCGAAGCGTGGCGAGAAGACCGTGATCAAGCCTGCTGCTCGCACATCCCCTGAAGGCGGCAAGAAGGCCGTCGTCGAAGTCACCGGCACCGTGGGCGAAAGCGCCGCGATCCAGGCATCGATCAAGAAGGAAGACTGGAACGAGTACCGCATCGTTGCCAAGGGCAATCATGTGCAGCACTTCATCAACGGCATGCAGACTGTCGATGTGACTGATGAAGACGCCGCCAATGCGCCGAAGGAAGGCCTGCTGGCGCTGCAGATTCATCAAGGCCCGCCGATGGTCGTTCAATTCAAGAACTTCAAGCTCGTCGAATCGAAGTAAGCCCTGGCATTCTTCACGCTGTCATGACCCGCCCTATTTTTTCCGCGATCTGCCTTCTCACCTGTGGTTTTGCGTCCAAGGCCTCGGCCGACACCGAGTACCTCGTCGTCAGCGGTGGACCCGCAGTGAGGCGGTTTGAGAATCTGCGCAAGCCC
>CAMCWM010000166.1 GCA_945882215.1 Akkermansia muciniphila
AGTCTGAGTGTCATCGGCCAGACGCTGCACTTCAGCTTTGATCTGCCCCGTGGCAATGACGGTGACTCCGGCGCACCGATCACCAGCTTCCTCATCGACGGCGTGAGCACGCTCAATCCCGGCGAACCGGCGTCGGTGAGCACCACCTACGACGGCACCAGCGTGAGGTTCACTTTCGGCATTCCGCGTGGCGATGACGGCGCTGCGGGGCCGCCGTTTGCCAGCGCGGTGGTCGATGGCGTGACCACGCTGGACCCCAATGAACCGGCGACAGTGGACAGCACCTTCGATGGCAACACCGTGCATCTCACTTTTGGCATCCCACGCGGCAATGACGGCGGCGAAGGCGCGCCCGGGCCGCCGTTTGCCAACGCGGTGGTCGATGGCGTGACCACGCTGGACCCCAATGAACCGGCGGCGGTGGAGACCACCTTTGACGGCTCCAATGTTCATTTTGCATTCAGCATCCCAAGGGGCGGTGATGGGAGCCCCGGCCCGCAAGGCGAACCGGGCGGGCCGGGCGAGGTCTCGCTCCAGCAGCTCACTGACGCCATCGTCACCACCAGCAGCAACAGCAACGCAGTGGCCACGCTGGGAATGGCGGTGAGTGATCCGCCGACGCAGGCGGAGATGCAGCAGATCGCGGACAAGCTGGATGAGCTGATCCTGGCGCTGCGGAGGTAGGGGAGGGGCGCTTCGCGCCGTTTGCAGTGGTTTGCAGTGGCTGAAGGGAGCTGCCTGCCCGCAGTGCTTCACACAGCGATGCAGGGGGCGCGCCGTTGACCATGGTTTTCCAAACCATCGCAAACAATCCATTCTCCGTAGCAGGCTGCTGCGAAGGATGAATCGTCAACCACCGTCAACGACTGCCAACTTCTCTGATCGGGGACACGTCTGTCCACGCTCCTTGGGGCGAGCTCTCACCACGACCTCACGCGGCGACGAGATCGTAGCCGCGCCATTCTTTGACGGTGACTTCGGCGAACTGGCCGACGGGGAGCTTCTTGTTCACGAAGACGCTCGTGTCGATGTCCGGGGCGTCGATCTCGCTGCGGGCGACGCCGGGTTCCTCGACGAGGACGCGCATTTTTTTGCCGACCTGGCTGACGTTGAAGCCTTCGATGCTGCGCTGGATGGCGCGCATGGCCTCGTTCCAGCGGGCTTTGCGGGTCATGTGATGGATTTGATCCTCCATCTTGGCGGCACGGGTGTCTTCCTCGCGGGAGTAGTTGAAGACGCCGGCGCGCTCGAACTTGGTGTCTTCGATGAACTGGAGCAGCTCGTTGAAGTCGGCCTCGGTCTCGCCGGGGAAGCCGACGATGAAGGTGGTGCGGATGGCGATGCCGGGGATGCCGGCGCGGATGCGCTTGATGAGATCGCGAATGTAAGCGCCGTCAGTCTCACGCTTCATGAGGCCGAGCATGTTGTCGCTGATGTGCTGGAGCGGCATGTCGATGTAGCGGGCGACTTTGGGGCTCTCGGCGATGGCCTGGATGAGGTCGTCGCTCCAGTGCGCGGGGTGGGTGTAGAGCAGGCGGATCCAGAAGTCGCCTTTGATCTTGTTGAGCTCACGGATGAGCGTGGAGAGGGATTCACCCTTGCTGGAATCGACGCCGCTGCGGGGTTTGGGGCGTTCCTCGGTCCACTTGTCCATGCCAAAGTAGGTGGTGTCCTGGGAGATGAGGTTGATCTCCTTCACACCGGCGGCGACGAGTTGCTTCGCTTCTTTGATGATGCTCTCCTGCGTGCGGCTGCGGTGGCGGCCCCGGATGCGCGGGATGATGCAGAAGGAGCAGGGATGGTTGCAGCCTTCGGCGATCTTGATGTAGGCCATGTGCTGCGGCGTGAGACGGAAGCGCGGCGTGTCGTAGTCGGGAATGTACTGCGGCTGGCGGGTGACGAGGTTCTCCTGCGTGTGCTCCTTGATGCCGACGAGCTTTTGAATGATGGGGGCGACCTGGGTGATCTGGTCGAGGCCGATGAAGGCATCGACTTCGGGCATCAGACCGGGGAGTTCCTGCGAGAAGCGCTGGGAGAGACAGCCAGCGACGATGATCTTCTGCCGCGCGCGCTTTTTGGAGCCGGCACGCTGGTCCACGGCATCATGCACGGCGCCGACGCTCTCCTTTTTGGCCATGTCGATGAACGAGCAGGTGTTGACGATGAGTACGTCTGCGAGATCCGGCTCGGGCGTCATGACCATGCCTGCCTGCTGGAGGTGGCCGATCATGATTTCCGAGTCGATGAGGTTCTTGGCGCAACCGAGAGAGACGAGGCCGACTTTGATCATGGGGCGCGGATGGTAGCGCCTTTGCGGCGGTCGAAAAGGGGAAAGATGGCGGCCTTGGGGGCGGCTCGCTGCCCTCCCCTGCCCTTTTCCGCCGCGGATCAGGAGACGAGCATCGGTGCCTGAGCCATTTGGGCACGGCTGGCCGTGAGATTGAAGGCGGGTTCGGAGTCCTTCGACTTCTGCACGGCCTTGGCGAGCGCCTTGCTCAATCCATCAAGCGAGTAGGGCTTGAGCATGATGTCCACGGGCGGCGGGTGGCCCTGACTGAGGATCATGAACTCATCGGGGTCGATGACGAAGCCGCTGCAGACGACGACGGGCACATCGTTGCCGACAGCACGCAGTTCCTTGAAGGTGTCGCGGCCGGAGAGTTTGGGCATGTAGATGTCGAGCAGGACGGCGTCGATCTTTTCATTGCCGCGCAGGAGGATGTCGAGCGCCTGCTGGCCGTCGCAGGCCTCCAGAACATGGTAACCGAGGAAACCGAGCATGTTCATGGCGATGGAGCGCACGGGGGCCTCGTCATCGACCACGAGGACCGTGGTCTGGCCACCAGCGGGAGCCGCCGTGGCGGTGCCGTTGCTTTCGATGGGTGTTTCCTCCTCGACCTGCTCAGGATTGAGCACGCGGGGGAGGAAGACACGGAACTCGCTGCCGCGACCGACCTCGCTGTCGAACTCAATCCAGCCGCCGTGCTCGCGCACGATGTCCTGGGCTGTGGAAAGGCCGAGGCCATTGCCCATGCCGCCGGTTTTCGTGGTGAAGAAAGGCTCAAACATGCGATGGCGGTGCTCTTCAGAGATGCCGTGGCCATTGTCACGCACGACGAGCATGACGAAATCGGAGACCTCGCCGCCGTCATTGGATTTGGCAGGATTGCGATGAGTGACGTTCTCGACGGCGATTTCGATGACGCCTTTGTCGGCAGGGAGCGCGTCGCGTGCGTTGAGGCAGAGATTGAGCATGACCTGCTCGACCTGAGTGGCATCCGCCGTGACGTAGGAGGCGTCCATGCCACCGCGCATTTGGATCGTGACACGCGGATCGACGCTGTGCTTGAGAAGGTTCTGAACGTCGGCAAGCAGGCGCTTGAGATTGGTGGTCTTGCGAATGGAAGTGCCGGTGCTGCGGCGTGAGTAGCCGAGGAGAGATTTGACGAGCTCCGCAGCACGTGTGGTGGCGTGGTTGGCGTTCTGCAGTTTGTCACGCACACCTGCCTGATTGGAGGCCGGGGTGAGCTCGGCGAGCGTGAGGTTGCCACGGATGGCGGTGAGGAGATTGTTGAAGTCATGCGCGATGCCGCCGGCGAGCTGGCCGATGGTGCCCATCTTCTGCGATTCGCGAAGCTGGTTCTCCAGCACGCGCATTTCAGAGCGGTCTTTGACGATCCAGATGCGGCCGATCACTTCGCCCACATCGGTGCGCATCGGGCTGGAGCGGAGGGAGAAGACACGACCGTCATTCGTCACGAGCGGAGGCATTTCGTCCTGCCCTTCCAGACTGGCGGCAGTCTTTTCGATCCAGGCGGAGATGGCGGCTTTTTCCTGGAAGCGTTCCATCAGGGTGTTGAGCAGGCGCGAAGCATCGCGCCCGGCGACTTCTTCGACCGGCTTGCCGAGGAAGTCATCGAGCTTCGCGTTCGAAGCGATGATGGAACCCTGGGCATCGACGACGAGAACTCCTTCATCGCTGGCGGCGAACAGGCCCTGAAGGGCGGTGAATGCCTCGCGCAGCAGGCGTTCGGCATTGAGCAGGCGCTGGGCGGTCTGGCAGGCATGCTGCTCGGCGGCATTGAGCGCCTGGCGCTGCTTGGCGAAGATCATGTTGATGTCGCAGCGCAGCTTCCAGAAGTCGGCGGGCAGCCACTCGGCGGACTGGGCATCAGGAGGAACACCGCGAAGCACCGCTGTGGTGCCCTTCATGACAGCCGTGGTTGGCTTGAGCAGCCAGCCGGAGATCAGATAAGCGGCAAGGAAAACGCCACCGCCGAGCAGAACGCCGGTGAGGCCGAAGAACCAGTCGAGAGGCTGGCCCATCATGCGGGTGGCTCCCATGGCCGGCAAGAAGCCGAAGAGCCAGAGTGGGAACAGGATGCGCAATCGCAGGGAGTTCATGGCGTGGAGAGGTCAGGAGGTTGGTGTGCGGGAATCAACTGGCGGGATGCGTGACGGGAGAATTTGTGCGGCTGATGATGCGTTGCATGCAGTGCTCGACGGCCAGATTGAGGTGGTTTTCCAACCAAGTTTCGATTTCGCCACGCAAAGTGGCGATGCCCGCCTGCACGGAATGAGCACCATGCGGGGGCCGTTGCTCCAGGCGGTCAAGCCGGTCATTCAGCGCGCTGACACTCATGGCGATGCCGAAGACGTCATTGCGCAACTGATCAATTTGGGCCGCCAGCTCATGTCCGGGTGGAGAGACCGCCTTGCTGGATGGCTGCATCGGGGTGCCGGGCAGTTGCAAGGTGGCGAGCTGAAATTCCGCAGACGGGACAGCGTCCTGGCTTCCGGTAACACGTTGATTTGGAGAAGGAGCGGGGGGAAACTGACTGGAAAGCCGTTGGGGATAGTCAGGAGTCGCTCGTGGGGCGGCATCAAGCACGGGTGGGGAAAACGTGTTCCCCGGCGTTCCCAGCAGGGGTTCCGTGCTGACATGCGCTGGCGCATAGTTCATAAGCTTCTCAGCAACAGAAACATCCGTGGCTCCTACAGGCGTTTCGGCCTCGGAGCTTTGGCGTTGAGTTGAGAATGAGAATGGTAAAGGCATGCGTGGAATCGGCAATGAGTGGAATTTTAACAATATTAACAATAAAATCCATAATTTTTTACAGTTAATTTAAAGGTCTCCCCTCTCTCCGTTGTCAGCCTGCCATCTTCTTTGCCTCCAAAATCCGTAGCCCAGCTATTATCTACTCCATTGAATCACAACAAGTTGCCTTTATCACAAGCGCCTATTTATGAGAAACCTCTCCACGGCCCAATCCTAAATCAAAAGATGCCAATTCATTTGCGACACAAGAAGCGCCTCCTTGCACCAGATGCCTGCCTTGTCTAACCTCGCCGTCACATGGACGAACGTATCATTCAACGTCTGGAGGCGCATCTGGCCAGCCAAGGCCTGCGCCGCACCAGGCAGCGAGATGTCATTGTTGAGGCCGCTTTCGCCACCGACGATCACTTCAAAGCTGAGGAACTGCTGGAAAAGGCGCGCAAGCTCGACAGCACCGTTTCGCGGGCCACGGTCTATCGTACTTTGACGCTGCTGGTGGAGTGTGGGCTGCTGCGCGAGGTCGATCTCGGCCGCGACCAGACCTACTACGACCCAAACTTCCTCGACAAGCCCCAGCACAACCACCTGATCTGCCTCGATTGTGACCGGGTGGTGGAGTTTGAGGACGAGCACACCGCGCTGCTGCACGATTGCATCACCCGCCGGCTCGGCTTCCAGCCCAGCATGAAAAGCATGCGCATTGAAGCGCACTGCGATGAGCTGAGCCGCCTCGGCAAATGCAAGTATCGCGATGCCCAGCTGGTCACCGCAGGCTGAGATCAGGCTATCACGCCCTACGCCAGCGCTGGAAGGTTTCGATGGCTTCGTATTCGGCCAGGCCAAGCGCATCGTAGAGACGTGCATTTTCCCGGTTTGTCTCCGGACCTTCTCTTTCCAGCGAGGATAGCGCCCCGTAGCGTGAGATGGCGTTCGCCTTGCGCTCGATCTGCAAGGGACTCATCGGAATCGCCATGTCAATCTCGTGCGACTCCAGCGGACGCTCCTTGCCGCGATACAGCCACACACTGCATGAACCGGCGAACTCCTCGCCCGCGCAGGCTTGCAGTGCCGCCACCAACAAGCGGAAGCAGATGCCCGAAACACTCGAAGGGTCGGCTGCATCGCCCGTGATGTAAATCTGATGCGGCTTGTGATCCAGCAGCAGACGGGAAAGAGCATCGACATCCGCCTGCGTGCTCTTGAAGCGGCGGTAGCGGCCATGCTCGTAGAACGGCAGATCTAGAAACGTGACGCGATCGCCAGCCAGGCCCACGGTGTGCGCCGCATCGCGCAATTCACCACGCAGGATCAATCCTTTGAGCTGGCGCAACAATGGCGGATCTTCACCAAACTCGCCCTTCGCCTCCAGCAAAGCCATAGCTTCGCGCGCATAGGCCACCTGCGGGCCCCAAGCATCCGGCTTGGCGGCGTTCGATGCCAGTTCCAGCAGCGTTTCAGCGAACTTGTCCGCTTCGCTGTCCGGCACGCGCAAACTGCCGGAGGTCAGGGCGATCAAGCGCACGTCGTGGCCCTGCTCAACAATTCGATCAATCGTTCCCCCCATGCCAACCACCGCGTCCTGCGGCTCCGGGCTGAAAATAAGGCAGCGCTTCGGATACGGACGCGCACGCTCGGGACGATACGTGTCATCCTCGTCGGGTTTGCCGCCCGGCCAGCCGGTGATCGTGTGCTGGAGCTGGTTGAAGATACGGATATTGAGCTGGTAGGCCGGACCTTGCTCCGAAAGCAAGTCGGAGAGGCCGTTCTCATTGTAGTGCTCATCAATGAGCTTCAAAATCGGCCGCTTGATCTTGAACGCCTGCCACACCATCGCACGACGCGTCTCACGCGGCGTCCACGAAGCAGGGCCGACGAGCCACGGCAGCTTGATGCGCGTGAGTTCACGGGAAGCGCCGCTGTCGATGAAAAACCGCGCATCCGGGTGATCCTGCAGGAACGAGGCCGAAATCGCCTCCGTCATCGGTCCTTCGACCGCCTTGGCCACCATCACGGCCTTGTTCTCTCCCCAGGCCATCAGCACGAGCTTCTTCGCACGCAAAATGCTGCCCACCCCCATCGTGATCGCGAAATGCGGCACGTTTTGCTCGCCGCGGAAGTCGCTCGCCGCGTCCTGGCGCGTCACGCGGTCCAGCGTGATGCGGCGTGTCAGCGAGTCGCGGCTCGATCCCGGTTCGTTGAAGCCGATGTGGCCCGTTCGGCCGATGCCGAGGATCTGCAAATCAATGCCGCCCATGCTGTGGATCTTCTCCTCATACTGGCGGCAGTGATTGAACACCTGATCCCCCGGCACCGTGCCACTGGGTAGGTTGATGTTCGCCTTCGGGATGTCGATGTGATCAAACAACTGCTCCGCCATGAACTTCGCATAGCTCTCAGGATGATTCGCCCCGAGGCCATAATACTCATCGAGATTGAAGGTGATGACGTTCTTGAAGCTGAGGCCCTCTTCCTTGTGCAGACGGATCAGTTCGCGATAAAACGGCACCGGCGTCGATCCTGTCGCCATGCCGAGCACGGCGGGTTTTCCGGCCTTGTTCTTCGTCTCGATCAGTTGTTTCACTTCCTGCGCCAGTGTTTGGGCCGCCTTCGCGGAATCAGGAAAAATGACGGTCGGAACTTTCTCGTAGGCTTCGGCGGGAGGACGGATGGGCATGGCGGTTGGTTGGGAATGCTCCGAAGAAGAACCGGAACACCCGCTCTGCAACTCCGCTTTGCGGATCACTCCAAATCCAGCTCCGGCTTGAAATCCGACGCGTGATACGAGCTGCGCACCAGCGGAGCGCTCGCCACATGGCGGAAGCCTTTCTTCAGCGCGATCTGCTTGTAGTTCTCAAACGTGTCCGGGTGGATGTACTCGATCACCGGCAAATGCTGCGCGGAAGGGCGCAGATACTGGCCCAGTGTCAAAACCGTCACGTCATGCTCGCGCAGATCGTCCATCGCCTGAAACAGCTCTGTCTCCGTCTCGCCCAGGCCAAGCATGAGGCCGCTCTTGGTGGCGCATTTTGTGCCCAGCTCCTCCGCCATCGCCTTCGCTCGCTTCAGC
The DNA here is from genome assembly GCA_945882215.1 of Akkermansia muciniphila. Taxonomy (GTDB): domain Bacteria; phylum Verrucomicrobiota; class Verrucomicrobiia; order Verrucomicrobiales; family Verrucomicrobiaceae; genus Prosthecobacter. The sequence continues at coordinate 8,127 of CAMCWM010000166.1, forward strand.
ACATGCAGGCTGCGGTGATACATCGCCCGGCTGCGCACCAGCGGCGTCAGACGTTCCACCGTTTCCAGGTTGTGATTAAAGATGTGCGGCCGCGCCTTCATCACCACTTCCAGCGCATCGTCCTTGCCGTTGAAGTCGGGTACGAGAATCTCAATCGTGATCGTTGGCACCGCCTCACGCACAGCTTCAATCGTACGCGCAAAATGCTCCGCGCCGCCGTCTTTCATGTCATCCCGCGCCACGGCAGTGATCACGATGTGGTTCAGACCCATGCGCTTCGTCGCCTCAGCCACGCGTTGCGGCTCATCCGCCTCCAGAGCGAACGGTTTGGCCGTTTTGACCGCACAAAAGCCACAGGCACGCGTGCAACGGTCCCCGGCGATCATGAACGTCGCCGTGCCCTGGCTCCAGCACTCCCAGCGGTTCGGGCATTGGGCCTCCTCGCAGACCGTGTGCAGTTTCAGGTCGGTGATCAGCCCTTTCGTGCTCCAAAACTTCGGGTCACGCGGCAAGGTCACGCGGATCCAGTCCGGTTTTTTGTCGCGATGCAGTGCAGGGTCGATCTTGGGGGTCATGGAGCGGTCATGGATGGCCCAAATGAGGTGGATTGCAAGCCGGCTGACCGGGGTCATTTGATCCAAACACTCCCACTGACAGGACAATCCATCGCATATCCTCAGAAATCGGCATCCTCGCGCAATCCCGCCGCCGTGATGCCGCTGCGCACGATGCAGCGTTTCAACTCCGCACCACGCACCACACGCCCTCCCGGCCAGACGATGGTGTCCTCCAGTTGAGCGCCCGCTTCAACCACCGCTCCGGCTCCGACGACGTTGATGCCACGCAACACGGCTCCTTCCTCTACCTGCGCCGCCGGGTCAATCGCCGGGCCATACATGCCGTTCAAAGCTGAGTGAGCAGACAAATAGGCGGTGCGGCTGCCAAGATCCCACCAACTGCCCTCGTCGATGACCACGGCACCGATCTTGGCCCCTTCGCGGATCATGTTGAGGAAGATCGGGATGACGGACTCGACTTTGCCGGGTGTGATCCAGTCGTGGATGGCCGGATCGCAGGCATAAATGCCGGTGAAGAGGTATTTTCCCTCGTCACCGGTGCCGAGTTTGTTGCGGATGTCGGTGACGCGGCCACGACGAGGATCAAAGGCGATGTGCAGGGCAGGTCCGTGACTGCGCAGCGCCAGCGTCACGAGATTGCCGTTCTCCCGATGCTCGGTGAGCAGTGGCTTCAGCGGCAGGTCGGTCAGGATGTCACCATTATAGACGAGAAAAGGCTCGTTCCCGAGCAGATCGCGCACGTTGGCGATGCCGCCGGCGGTTTCGAGCCGCACAGGGCTTTCGTTGCGAAATTGAATCGGCGTGCCGCGGTAGCTTTGATCTGGGAACGCGCGCATATACGCCTCCGGTATGTGATGCGTGTTCACCACGAAACGTGACACGCCTGCGGCGATGAGGTGATCGAAGGCGTAGGTGATCAGCGGCCGGTGAAACACGGGCACGAGCGGCTTCGGAAGCTGTTCCGTCAGCGGCCGGAGCCGTTCACCTATGCCTGCGCCCAATACAAATGCCTGATTCACGCGCCGCACTTACGCGGACGTGCTGGCGGCGCAAATGGAAGTTCGCCATCTGGCTCAAGCCCGCTTCTTTCGCAGCCAGGTGACCAGCAGCACAATGACCACGACCGAAGCGATGGCTGGCAGCGTGTAACCGCCCCCTGTGGCCATTTCGCACATGGGGCAGTCCATTGCAGGCATCGGTGAAGCATCTGCCGTGATGAGTGGCGGAGCCTTTGTGCGTGGCGTGAAGGTCTTCAAATCCAGTACGTAGCTCGACTCACCCGGAAACAGGATCTGGAAGCGGTCCAGCTTTTTGCCGAGGGCTGTGTTATGATACAGAACGCTCAACTCCCCTGTCGGCAGCGCCTTGATCGAGTAACCCATCGTCCCGGCCGGCACCTTCGTCTTCCACGTTCCTGTCAGCACCACCACATCCTCCGGCGTCTTCAGCGGCGCATTGTCATGGGTGGTGAATTCAAAGACGAACTCGGGATTGACCGGTGCCGCGGGGTCCAGCACGATTTCGACCACACGCTTCACGTAGTCACGTGCCGTGGCTTTAAGTTGCTCCTTCTGCTCTGCCTTGAAGAGAGCCAGATCGGCATTGGTGACCGAAAGGGCGACGTTCGGGTCCGGCTCAAAACAACGCGGATCCACCTCCACCTGAAGCGTCCAGGCCCCGTCTTGGGCGAAATCCGCCCGCACCGGCACGTCCGGCAAAGGATGCGCTACGCTGGGTGTCACGAGCACCAGAAACAGGAACAGGGGGAGACAGAAGGCAGCGTTCTTCATCTGCTTAGCGTGGCACAGCCTGGGCCGCTATGACGAGTCTTTTTGCCACCCCCCACAAAAATTTTGATTGTCAGACCCCTCCCCCATCGTTTTGAATGCATGCAAATCCGCCCGGTCAGTTCCCTGACGGAAAGCTAACCACACCCAAACCAACATGAAATCCATCCTCACCACCCTCGCCATCGTCGGTCTTTCCGTATCCGCTTACGCAGGCTGCGGCGTCACCACCACCTCCAAGGGCAAGCTCAAGTCCTTCGACAAAGACACCAAATCCATCGTGATCGAAGCCGATGGCAAGGAAATCACCACCAAGGTGACCGCGAAAACCAAGAATGCAGACGGCATCGAGAAGCTGGTCGGCAAGGACGTGACCGCTGTCATCTCCAAGCACGGCTATGCTGAGACCGTTGAGAAGAGCTAGTTTATCCTGCGGTGATTGATCTCACCCACGAAGCCCGGAGGCGACCCTTCCGGGCTTTTTTATGCCCTGATTTTAAGATTGCGTGGAATACCCGGTTCGGAACATGCTCTCACCACTGCATGCAAGGCCTCCGCCCTGCGTCAGTTCCAGCAATCAACACCACACATCCATGAAAGCACTTCTCACCCTCGCCCTTGTGGCCTCGGCACTCACCCTCAGCAGTTGCGCCAGCAAAGACGGCAAATGCCCCTTCGGCTTCAATAAAAAAGCCTGCCCAGCCGGCTGCACCAAACCCTGCTGCGCCAAGAAAGAGTCCTGCTGCAAACATTGAGCCCGCCCGCATCGCGACTGATCGATGCCACCAAGCCCGGAGACGCGCCTCCGGGCTTTTTTATGCCCGCGTTGCGCCGATCCTGCCGCCCACTGTGCTGCTTTTGGCATGTCGTGCTTAAACATGCACGCCGCGTGCAAGTTTAGCCCCATGCCCTCGTAAAACGAGCATGCGACTCAGCCTCTTCACCGACTACTCCCTGCGCGTGCTCATGTTTGCCGCGCTGAAGGGCGAATCCTTTTCCCTCAGCGAAGTCGCCGAGGCCTACGACATCTCACGCCACCATCTCGTGAAGGTGGTGAACTACCTCGCCAAGCTCGGCTACCTCGAAACCCGCCGTGGTCGCGGCGGCGGCATCGCGCTGGGCATGAAGCCTGAGGAAATCCGCATCGGCATGGTCGTGCGGCGCACCGAGGACACACCTTTCATCGTCGAGTGCTTCGACAAACAGCACAACACCTGCCCCATCAACGGCTCCTGCCGCCTCAAAGGCGCTCTCGCCCAGGCGGTGAACGCCTTTTACGAAACTCTCGACCACCACACGCTGCGCGATCTGGTCGGCGGGACGGAAGTCGCACGCCTGCATCGCATTTTGCTCCCCAAGCCATGAAGCGTATCCTTCAAACAAGTCTGGCCGTCTTCTCGCTCTCCGGTGCTGCCTTGCAGGCCGAAGACGAGTACGAAAACGCCCCTATCCGCTACTCCGACACCGAGCCCAACGACGCCGCCCAGCGCCTCGAACGCCTGATGGCCGCCGGAAAGGTCAAAATCGACCGCACCGACGCGTGGACCGTGCTGCGCGATGTGATGAAGCATTTCGACATCCCGCCGGAATCGCAAACCATGGTCTTCTCAAAGACCAGCAAACAAAACGACCGCATCAACCCGCAGACACCTCGCGTCGTCTATTTTGGCGACAACGCCTATGTCGGCTACTGCCTCGGCGGCAGCATTGAGGTCTCCACCATCGACCCGAAGCTCGGCCCCATCTTCTACCTGCTCGATCCCTACGAGGAACCGCAGAAGCCGCTGCACTTCCAGCGCGACAACAGTTGCCTGAGCTGCCACGGCGGCCCCTTCACCCCCGAAGTGCCCGGCGTCATCGTGCGCTCCGTCTATCCCGGTCCCGAAGGCCATCCCATCATGAGCCAAGGCAGCACCGTCGTCGATACCACCACGCCGTTCAGCGAC
>CAMCWM010000167.1 GCA_945882215.1 Akkermansia muciniphila
GCCCAAGGTCTCACCGCGTATCATCAAAACGACACCAAACTGCTCGCTGAGTCACTCAAAGCTCTCGAAGCCGTCAAAACCGATCAGAAACTCGTCAACATCGACACCAGCAAGCTCAAACCCAAAAAAGCCGACTCATCCGACAAGTCAGAAAAATCCGACCCGAAGAAGAAAAGCGACAAGCCCGCTGAAAAGCCCGAGGTCAAAGCCAAGAACAATGCACTCGCCGAATTGAAGGCCCTCATTGCTCTCCTCGACGAAAAGTTGCCAAAGGCTGACAAAACCAAACTCCTCGACGCCCTCAAAGACACCGACGCCCCCAAAGACCGCCTCGCCCGTTACTGGCTCAAGCTCGACGACAAAACCAAAGCCTTCGACCTCACCAAGAACTTCACGCAAGACCTCGTCGGCACCACCGCCAAAACCGAAGTCCTTCTCGCCTGCGGCAAAACCGACGAAGCCAAAAAGGCTTTCGAGGAAACCCGCAAACAAGCCTTCGCGATGGATCGCAACCTTCCCATCGCCAAACGCCTTGATGCGCTCGCCAAAACCTTCACCATCGCCGGTGATTGGCCCGCCCCAGCCCCCAAACGCACCGACAGTGGCATTCGTCCGCAAATCGAAACCCTCGGCCCCGTTCACTGGCACGCTCCAGACGCACCCTCTTTTGAGGCGCTGTCGCTCGACAACAAACCCGTCAAAAGCACCGACTACAGCTCGAAAAAGCCGACGCTGTTCATGTTCTACCTCGGCCACGAATGCGGCCACTGCGTCGAACAAATCCAGGCCTTTGCCAAAGCCGCTACCGACTTCGACAAGGCTGGCATTCAGCTTGTCGCCGTCACCTTGGAGCCCACGCAGGTCGCCGGAAAAATTCGCGAGAAGCTCTCCCTCAAAAAAGACCAGCCACTCCCCTTCCCCATCCTGTGCGACAGCAGCCTCGAAGCCTTCAAAAAAGTCCGCGCCTACGACGACTTCGAAAAAGAAACCCTCCACGCCACCTTGCTGATCGACCCATCCAACAAACTCCGCTGGCTCGACATCAGTTGGCAGCCCTTCACCGATGCCAAATTCGCCTTGGAAGAGTCCAAGCGGCTGCTCAAACTCGATACGCCGGTCATAACTCAAGCCAGCGAGTAAATCAGCCCCGCTGATTTTTCGTTTTGCCCATCGGTGGCGTTGCCGTTCGGGCGATCCTCCGCTAAAGCAGCGGCATGATGTTCTCTCGCGGCTTTCTTCGCATCGTTTCGGCCTTTACGGCGCTCATTCTCGTCTCCTGCCAGATGCCTGCGCCGCAGGTCTATCAGCCGCAGGCGGCACAAGTCGGACCGTTCATGCTCGGGATCGATGTGCTGGCTTCACGCGGCTTTGATCTGCTGCGTGGCAAACGCGTCGGTCTCATCACCAACCACACCAGTCTCACCGGTCGTGGTGAACGCACACGCACGGCCATGCAGCGGGCGCTGGGTGGCAATCTCACCGCGCTCTATGCCCCCGAACATGGCATCGACGGAAACATCGGTGCGGGCATCCACGTCAGCACGCGGCGCGACAGCGTGACCGGCCTCACGGTCTATTCGCTCTACGGCCCCACACGCAAACCAACACCAGCGATGCTCGCGCCCATCGACGTGCTCGTGTTTGACCTCCAGGACATCGGCTGCCGCAGCTACACTTACATCAGCACCATGATCGTGGCGATGGAGGCCGCAGCAGAAAACGGCAAGCAGTTCGTCGTCCTTGATCGTCCCAACCCGCTCGGCGGCTGGCGTGTCGAAGGCCCGCCGCTGGAGTCCAAATGGAAATCCTTCGTCGGCCAGATTCCCGTTCCTTATGTGCATGGCATGACCGCAGGCGAACTCGCCATGATGGCCTGCGCGCGCGGCTGGGTATCGCGTGTTCCGCGTCTCGATGTCGTCAAAATGCAGGGCTGGAGCCGTGGCATGGTCTGGCAGGACACCGGTCTGCGCTGGTATCAAACCTCGCCCAACATTCCGCACGCCACCTCGCCCTTCTACTACGTCGCCACCGGCATCCTCGGCGGAGCCACGTCCGTGGACATTGGCATCGGCACCGAGAATCCCTTCGGCTACGCCGGTGGCAGCGGCGTCAATCCCAATGCCCTGCTCGCCTACTGCCAACGCCTCAACACCCCAGGTGTCAGTTTCGCACCTTATTCAAAAAACGGCTTCGGCGGCGTGCGTCTCAGCATTCACCCCCGAGCCACTGCTGACCTCACCGCGCTCGATGTCCTCCTGCTGGCCGAGATCAACCGCCTCAGTGGCGGCAAAGTCGTCGGCCGCATGAGTGGATCGAAGCTGAACCTGTTCAACAAGGTCTATGGCAGCGAATCCCTCCACTCCGACCTCCGCCGTGGTGTCCCTGCCACCAGCATCGTTGCCCGCTGGCAGGGTTATAACCAGAGCTTCCGCTCGCAAAGGCAGCGTTTCCTGCTTTATCCTTGATTCTAACCATGGAAGATCTCGAACTCGCCCGCGCCTGCGCCCTTTACGCCGATGACAAAAAAGCGGAGGACATCCGCATCCTCGACCTGCGCGGCCTCAGCCCCATCTGCGACTACTTTGTGCTCGTCACCGCCACCTCCACGCCACAACTGCGTGCCGTGCGCGATGAAATCGTTGAACGCATGAAGGACGAGCACGACACCCCGCCCGATGTGAAGGACGGCAACTTCGAGAGCCAGTGGATCATCCTCGTCTATGGCAGCGTCATGGTGCATGTGCTCACCCCCGAGAAACGCGAATTCTACGCCCTCGAAGAACTCTGGGGCGACGCCCCTGAGCTTGCTCTGACCGTGGAAGAACCTGTGCCCGAACCAGCCCCCAAGGCCAAGAAAGCCGCCGTGAAGAAAGTCGCAGCCAAAAAAGCGCCGGCAAAGCGTGCGACGAAGAAGAAGGCAGACTGATTTTCTGCTCGTCATCCGTCACTGACTTCGCTACACAGCAGGCATGAACGTTCGCGTCCTGCTCGTAATCGTCTCCTGCGCTCTCAGCGTCATCACCGGCCTCGTCATCGCACGCGGCGGCGTGGGCGTCACCGCCGCACGCCAGCGCCCGCTCATCGGCCTGTCGATGGACACGCTCAAGGAAGAGCGCTGGCAGATCGACCGCGATCTCTTCACCGCCGCCGCCCAGGCCGCCGGAGCAGACGTCTTGGTGCAGTCCGCTAATAGCAACGACGTCGTTCAGCTGCAGAACATCGAAAGCCTCATCACCCAGAAAGTCGATGTGCTCGTCATCATCCCCAAAGACGCCGCCGCGATGGCCAAAGGCGTCGAACTCGCCCATCAAGCCGGCATTCCGGTGCTTTCGTATGACCGCCTCATCACCGGCTGTGACCTCGATTTGTATCTGACCTTCGACAACGTGAAGGTCGGCGAGTTGCAGGCCAAATTCCTCGCGGATCGCATCCCTCCGAGCGGCAAACTGCGCCTCATCCGCATCTACGGTGCGAAGACCGACAACAATGCCAAGCTTTTCAAGCAAGGCCAGGACAACATCCTCCAGCCACTGATCGCAGCCGGCAAAGTTGAAGTGATGTTTGAAGACTGGACCGAAGATTGGAAGCCCGAGAACGCCAAGAAGATCACCAACGCCGCCATCACCAAGATCGGCCAGAATTTCGACGCCATCCTCGCCAGCAACGACGGCACCGCGGGTGGAGCCATTCAAGCGCTCACCGAGGAAGGCCTCGCCGGAAAAATCATCGTCACCGGCCAGGACGCCGATCTCGCCGCCTGCCAGCGCATTGCGCAAGGCACGCAGGCCATGACCGTTTACAAGCCCATCCAAAGCATCGCCACCAAAGCCGCTGAACTCGCGCTCAAGCTCGCCCGCCGCCAGCCCATCGTCGCCCGCGATGCCGTCTCCAATGGCAAAATCGACGTGCCCTCCGTCCTGCTCGAAATCACCTCCGTCACCAAGGAAAACCTGCGCGACACCGTCATCAAGGACGGCTTCCGCAAAGAAAGCGACGTGTTTCCATGATCCTCCGCGCCGACCACATCACCAAACGCTTCCCCGGTGTCACGGCACTCAAGGATGTGTCGTTTGACCTCCGCGAAGGCGAAATCCATGCGCTGTGCGGTGAAAACGGCGCTGGCAAGAGCACGCTGATCAAGTTGCTATCAGGCATCCATCCGCATGGCAGTTACGAAGGCCGGTTTGAGGTGAATGGTGTCGAAGCACGCTTTGAAACGATCAAGGATGCCGAGAAGGCGGGATTGGCGGTGATTTATCAAGAACTGGCGCTCGTCGAGGAGATGACGGTCGCTGAAAACATCTTTCTCGGCCGCGAACCACGTCGCTGGGGCGCGTTCATTGACTGGCCTCGCATGCATCGTGAGGCGCAGGCGTTGCTGGATCGTTTCAAGGTCGATCTCGATCCTGCCGCTCCCGTGCGCACGCTTGGTGTCGGACAGAAGCAGCTCGTCGAGATCGTCAAGGCGCTCGCCAAGGACTCGAAAATTCTCATTCTCGACGAACCCACCGCCGCCTTGGCCGAGCACGAGGTGCTGATCCTGCTCGACATCCTGCGTGATCTGCGAAAACGCGGCATCGCCAGCATCTACATCTCGCACAAGCTCGATGAAGTCTTCAGCATCGCCGACCGCGTCACCGTCCTGCGCGATGGCACGACGGTTTGCACGCAATCAGCTGCAAACACGAACAAGATCGAAGTCATCCGCCACATGGTCGGCCGCGAACTAGGCGATTTGTTCCCTCGCCGCACGTCACAGCCGGGCGAAGCCATTCTGCGCGTCGATTCTCTCGCCGTGGCCGATGCTGAAAGCGGAACCACGAAGCTCCATGACATCAGCTTTGAACTCCGCGCCGGCGAAGTGCTCGGCATTGGCGGCCTTATGGGCGCTGGGCGCACGGAGCTTCTCATGCACCTCTTCGGTGCCTGGGGACGCGGCATTTCCGGCAGCGTACAGCTTCGTGATCAGTCTCTCAGCGGCCTCACACCCGAAACCATCATCCAGCGTGGCCTAGTGCTGGCTTCTGAAGATCGGCGTCGTTACGGGCTGCATCTCGATCACGAGATCGGCTTCAATCTCTCGCTGTCATCGCTCGCCAATGTCACCCGTGGCGGGTTCATCCAGCGCAATGACGAGATTCGCCGCAACCAAGGCATCTTCGATTCCCTCCGCATCAAAGCCACCGGCCTCGAAGCCGTTGTGGGTAAACTCTCCGGCGGCAATCAGCAGAAGGTCGTGCTTGGCAAGGCTCTGCTAACAGAACCTTCCGTCATTCTGCTCGATGAACCGACTCGCGGCATCGACGTGGGTGCGAAGCTCGAAATCTACGAGATCATCAACAAACTGACTGCTGAAGGCAAAGCCGTCATTCTCGTTTCCAGCGAACTGCCAGAACTCATCGGCATGAGCGACCGCATTCTCATGCTCAACGCCGGCCGCATCGGCGGTTCCTTCAGCCGCAGCGAAGCCACGCAGGAAAAACTCATGGCTGCCGCCATGGGCCATGCCGGTTGAAAGTTGAAAACAACCCTCGCGTTCAGATTCCACCATGATTCGTCCTCTCCTCGCCTTTCTCGTTCTCGCCACCTTTGCGCAGGCAGCCAAGACACCCAACATCGTCTTCATCTTCTGCGATGATCTGACCACTCAGGCCATCAGTTGCTATGGCGACAAGCGGAAGCTGCTCGAAACTCCGAACATGGACCGCATTGCGAAGGAAGGCATGCGTTTCGACCGCTGCCTCGTGACGAACTCCATCTGTGGTCCCAGCCGTGCGGTGATCCAGACTGGCAAGTACTCGCACGCCAACGGCTTCTACAACAACAGCAACAGCAAATTCGACAGCAGCCAGCCGACTTTCCCGAAGGTGATGCAGAAAAACGGTTACCAGATGGCCGTCATCGGCAAATGGCATCTCATGACCGATCCCGTTGGTTACGACTACTGGAACGTGCTGCCAGGCCAGGGTGCCTACTACAACCCGGCGATCATCGACAACGGCAAGACCACGAAACTCACCGGCTACACGACCGATATCATCGGCGATCTCACGCTCGACTGGCTCAAGGGCCGCGACAAAACCAAACCCTTCATGATGATGTGCCAGCACAAGGCTCCACATCGTGAATGGGAGCCGCCAATCCGCCTGCTCGGCTTCGACAAAGACCGCGTGTATGAGGAGCCGGAGACGCTCTTTGACAGTTACTCCGGCCGCAGCAAGGCGGTGAGCGATCACGACATGGGCATCGACCGCACCTTCACCGAACGCGATGCGAAACTCGTCGTCCCAGGCAATTTGACCGAAGAACAGAAGACCGCCTGGAATGCTTACTATGAGCCGCGCAACGCCAAATACCGCGAGGCTGCCCCTGCTGGTCGCGATCTCATCAAATGGCGCTACCAGCGCTACATGCACGATTACCTCGCCTGCGTGAAGGCCGTGGATGAAAATGTGGGCCGCGTGCTCGACTACCTCGACAAAGAGGGCCTCGCGGAGAACACCGTCGTCATCCTGAGCAGCGATCAGGGCTTCTTCCTCGGCGAACACGGCTGGTTCGACAAACGCTGGATCTTTGAGGAGTCGCTGCGCACGCCCTTGATGGTGCGCTGGCCCGGCGTGATCAAACCCGGCAGCAGCACGAGCCAGATCGTGTCGCTCATCGACTTCGCCAGCACCTTCCTCGACATCGCTGGTGCGCCAAACATGGCTGATGTGCATGGCCGCAGCATCGTTCCGCTCATGAAAGGCGAAACTCCCGCCGACTGGCGCAAATCGCTCTACTACCACTACTACGAGTATCCCGTGCCACACCGCGTGCGCCCGCACTACGGCGTCATCACTGACCAGTTCAAGCTCGTGCATTACTACAAGCCGGATGTCGATGATTGGGAACTGCTCGACCGCAAAGCCGACCCGCTCGAAGTGAAGGACTTCTACAACGACCCCACCTATGCCGACACGGTGAAGGAACTCAAAGCTGAAATCCTCCGCCTCCAGTCGGAAGTGAAGGAAACCATGCCGCCGCCACGCTTCACGCACGGCAACAAGGCCTTCGATGGCGAAGTGAATCCGCCCGAGCAGCCGAAAGCCAAGGGCGCTGGCAAGAAGAAAGCCGGGGCGAAGAAGCAGGAGTAGCTTCTCAACGCCACATAGTCTTGCTCACATACCACTCGACGAACTGCGGGCCGTAAAAGACCCACAGCACAGCTCCCATCGCGAGATAGGGGCCAAACGGGATCTTCGCGCCCCACTCGGCTTTGCCTGTGACCCGATGAATCACGGCAAAGACCGTTCCGAGCACCGAAGCCGCGAGGATCGTGAACAAAACGGCCTGCCAGCCGGTGAAGGCACCGATCATCATCAGGAACAGCACATCGCCAAATCCCATCGCCTCACGCGGGATCACCACCTGCGTTGTTTTGGCTTTCAGCGTTGTCACGCCTTCGAGTGAAAACTCCTCCAGGCTCGTGCCATCGCGCACCTTGAGCTTTTCCATCCACAACTCAGCCGTCACGGTGCCAAAGGAACGTTCATTCACCTGCAAGGTGCTGCATGAGACCACCATGCGGTCGGTCGCGCGCATGAAGAGATCTGCCCAGTCATACTTGTGCTCCCCGAAGGCAACCACGGGGGGCTCGTTGTCGTCCGGTTGTGAGACCTCCCATGTCTCCTCTTTTTCAAACACGAATTTTTTCCGGCCAAAGGCCAGTTTCCCCAGCTCCACCACCAGCCAGAGCCCCCCAAGACCGAGCGCGGCGCTGGACAGCGAGATGAGCAAGCCGCGCGTGTGCGTCTCCTGCTCCACCAATGCCGGCACCCACCACGCTGAAAGCACTCCCACCACGGCGCCGCCGATTGTGATGGTGTGCGGCAGGATGAAATGATCGATGTCGATGAAGGTGCCTGAGATCAACAGGCTCATGAAAACCCACAGGCACAGCACCTGCGGTCCCCAAGTGGTGATGAAGGGCCATGGATCCGTGGGGGAGTAGTCACCGCTGATTTTCAGAAAAACGAGGTAAAACATCACCCCCGTGAACAGTTCGACCATGAAGTAACGGATGGAAATCCTGCCGCCGCAGTTCGCGCACTTGCCGCGCAGCAGCACCCAACTTAACAGCGGGATGTTCTGCCACATCGGGATCTGATGTTTGCAGGACGGACAGAAACTTCGCTTGGGATTGTTCACCGACATGCCCAGGGGCAGGCGGTAGATAACCACATTGAGGAAGGAACCGATCCCCGCCCCGATGTAGAAAGCCAGGAAGTGCAGCACGGTGTTGAGAATTTGAAAGCGCATGGATGATGGCGGAATTTGCAAACTTGCCCCGCCGTGCGTGAGTACGGAAGCAAAAACTCCGCATGACTTCATATTCTTGGCGCAGCCTGCGCATCGCCCCCCTTCTCATCGTCACCTTGGCCGCCTGTGCCACGAAGGAGGAACGCCGCAGCGCCCTAGTGCCCAGCCGCTCCATCGAACTCGCGAAGCGCTTCGATTTCGTCGATGTGCGCGCCACCATTCCCGGCATCGCCATCGATCTGCGTTACGCGACACCGTACAATGTGGCCCAACGCCCGATCTACCCCGCCCGCATGCCCTGCCTGCTGCGGCGCGAAACAGCGGAGAAACTGAAGATCGCCCAGGCATTGCTTCAGGCCAAGGGCTACGGACTGCGCATCTGGGACGCCTACCGTCCGCCGGAGGTGCAGGAGACGCTGCATCAGCACGGCGGCAGCACGGGCATGTTCCTTTCGCCCGAAGCTGGCTGGAGCCGTCATTGCGGCGGCATCGCCGTGGATCTCACACTCGTCGATGCGCAAGGGCGCGAGCAGCGCATGCCCACTTACTTTGACCAGGATTACGAGAATGCCAGTCATCACTACCGGGGCAACGATCCCGTGGTGAAACAGAACCTTCAGACACTCAAAGACGCCATGAAGCAGGCTGGATTCACCCAGTTGGAAAGCGAATGGTGGCATTTCGACGATGACGACTACATCCACAATCCGCAGCCCGTCATCTTCGGTCGCGAACTCGCCATCCCCATGCTGTGAGCATCCGCAACGACGCCACCTTCACCGTCATCGACGAGACGGACGGTTACATCGTCGTCAACAAACCCGCGCCGCTGCAAATCCATCCTGGCGATCCCAACGGCCCGCCCACGCTCTGGCATCGTCTCTGCGATCTGCTGTCGTATGAGATCGCCAATGGCGGTCAGGTCTCCATCATCAACCGCCTAGACCGCGAGACCAGCGGTGTCGTGCTTGTCGCGAAGAATCACGAACTCGCCCGCCTCTTCGGCATGGCGATGCAGGACCGCAAGATTCACAAGACCTACGTCGCGCTCGTCCACGGCTGCCCGGAATGGGAGGAGAAAATTCTCGACGCCCCCATTCTCCGCGCTGGCGAGGTGCAGGAAGCTGACATCTGGGTCAAACAAATCGTCCACTCTCAAGGTGTGCTCTGCCACACCTCATTCCGCACTCTCCAGCGCTTTGAGCGCGAAGGCATGAAGTTCACGTTGATCGAAGCGAAGCCCGAAACCGGCCGCATGCATCAAATCCGCGTGCATCTGCATCATCTCGGCCTCCCCATCGTCGGAGACAAGCTTTATGGGCGCGATGATCGCTGCTACTTGGAGTTCATCGAAACCGGCTGGACCCCTGCCTTGGAGAAAAAACTCATCCTGCCCCGGCAGGCACTGCACTCCTCACGGCTTGAACTCAATCTCGAAGGATTTCCGAGTTTCTGGGAAGCACCTGTGCCACCAGAGTTCGCCCTGTAGATTCGACTGGCAGTCGAATCCGAGCGTCCAGAGGCTTCGATTGCCAATCGAAGCTAAACCCAACATCGCACCCGGCTATCGAGCTGAAACACCTGCCCGCTCACATTCTCCAGGCTGTGCAGGAAGACGATGAAGCGTGCCGCATTCTGCGGTGTGTTCAGCCGGCCGAGCGCATGCGCGCTCATCAGATTCTCGCGAAACGCCTCATCTTCCAGGAGATGCCGAGTCATCTTCGTCACCAAGAAGCCCGGCAGCACGCAGTTCGCCCGCACGTTGCGTGCGCCATACTCTTTGGCGATGCTTTGCGTCAATCCAATCAGCCCCGCCTTCGCCGCCGCATAGTTCGCCTGGCCTGCTGGTCCACTGAGCGCGGAATAAGAGCCAATGTTCACGATGTGGCCGAGCCTTTGCTTCGCCATGAGCTTCACGACCGCTTGCGACACGAAAAACGCGCCCTTCAGATTCACATTGACGATTTGATCAAAATCTTCATCGCTCATCTTCAACACTGAAACATCACGACACATTCCCGCATTGTTCACCAACAGGTCGATCTGCTTCACGTTGGCGAAAAACGCCTTCACCGAGTCCGCGTTCGTCACATCGAGATCGCCACGACCCGGCGCCATCACGTCGAAGCCCGCCTGCTTGAGTTCTGCGCCAATCGATTTCGCCAAATCGCCCTCACCACCAGTAATGAGGGCGATCGGTGACGAGGAAGCAAGCGTGGCTGACATGCCGGTCAATGAGTCATAAAGTCAAGCAGGTCAAGATCGTCCCAAAGCACGCCTCTTGACCACCTTGACGGCGCAGCTTTGACTCTTTGTCCAAACTCAACCAAGCGTGAAAGCTGGCAGCTTCACGATCTTACCACCCGCCAGCGCGGACTGATGCGCACAGAGGCCGACACAGGTCCAGTTGGCGGATTGGGCGGCATTCGGGAAGGGCTGGCGCTTTTCAGCGAGGGCATAGGCAAATTCATTCGCGAGATGCGGATGGCTGCCACCGTGGCCAGAGCCTTGGGTGAAGCTGAGGTGCGTCTTCTTGCCGAGATCATAAACGCCCTTGGTGGTGAAGCGCTGGATCGGCTTCGGCAGACGTTTGGCGAAGTCAGGGGCCTTGATGGTCTTGGGAATTTTGTGCTCGGGAAGCTTGGCGCGGTGCATGACGAGCGGTTCGTGCTCAATGAGCGGCCATTCGATGGAGGCTTTGTCACCATAGACGTCGATGCTCTCGCGATACTGACGGGCGGTGTCAAAGAGGCTGCGAATGATGCGCGCACTGACATCGGTGCCTTTGAATTTGATGTGGGCGGTTTCAACCGCAAACGGCGAGCCGTAGCACTTCTGCAGTTCTTTGCGCACGGTGCCGGAGCCGAAGCAACTCACGTATTCGGCGGGTTTGCCGATCATGCCGGCCACAGGGCCGACGCAGTGCGTGGCATACCACATCGGCGGCAGGCCGGGCCAGTAGTTTGGCCAGCCATCCATGTCCTGCTGGTGCGAGGCCTGCACGAACTGCAGTTTGCCCAGCTTGCCCTGATCGAGCTGCTCTTTCATGAACAAATACTCGCGGGCATAGACGACGGTCTCCATCATCATGTATTTGAGGCCGGTCTTTTTGACGAGGTCGCAGATTTTTTTGCAGTCTTCGATGCTGGTGGCCATCGGCACAGTGCAGGCGACGTGCTTGCCAGCCTTCAAGGCCTCGATGCTCATCCAGCCGTGATCAGGAATGGGGGAATTGATGTGAACCGCGTCGATGTTCGGGTCCTTGAGCATCGCTTTGAAGTCGGTGTAGCGCACGGCGATGTCGAAAGCGTCACCGATGGCGTTGAGCTTCTTCGGATCACGCTGGCAGATGGCGTAGCAGGTCGTGAGCGGATGGCGCTGCCAGATGGGAATGAATTCCGCCCCGAAACCGAGGCCGACGACGGCGATGTTGAGCTTTTTGTCAGACATGATGGTTGAAAGTTGCGGCGATCTTATAGGCGGGAACAGCGGCCAAGGGGAAGGACAAAGTTTGGGGGGAATCGGACGGGAGGGGCCCGCTGCGCGGGCGTTGACAGATGTTGACGATGGCTGAAGGCTTGCTGCGCAAGCGTTGGCAATGGTTGGAAGAGTGGCCGCTGCGCGGATGTGGAAAAACCATCGTCAACCATCGTCAACGACTGTAAACAACCATCAACTCCCCCATGCTGACCGCCGACTTTGATTACCATCTGCCGCCTGAATTGATCGCCAGTGAACCGCTGGCGGAGCGTTCGGCATCGCGGATGATGGTGTTGCATCGGGACTCGGGGAAGATCGAGCATCGGATGTTTCGCGAGATCGGTGAGTTTGTGTCGCGCGAAGCCGGAGACATGCTGGTTTTGAACGACACGCGGGTTGTTCCGGCGCGTTACTTCACTGATCACGGCCACGAAGTGCTGCGGCTGGAGCCGCTGACGCCGACGCGCTGGCGTTGCATGGTGAAGCCGGGGAAAAAGTTCCGCGTGGGCGATACGGTGCCGATTGGCGAGGCCACGGGCCGCGTGATTGAGATTCTGGAGGAAAACGGCAACCGCATCAT
>CAMCWM010000168.1 GCA_945882215.1 Akkermansia muciniphila
CCGCGCACAAACGTCCGGGTCAGCGCCTCATGCGTCGCATACCAGCCTGCCAGCGCGATGATCAGCGCAATCTTCGCAAACTCCGACGGCTGCACCCGGAAACTGCCCACGCCAAGCGCCTGCAAACCAATCCAACGTTTCGAGCCATTGATCTTCACACCGATCATCGGCACGTAGCACAGTGCCAGCAGCACTGCGGCGGCGATCAAAATGTGCCAGCGCCAGCGCATCCATGCGTTGTAATCAATCACGGCGGCAAACACGCACGCAACGACCGCCACTGCCAGCCAGGCAAGCTGCCGCCAGAGCGTCACATAGTCCTCGCTGCCTTCCTGAGCGATCTCAAACGTCGTGCTCGCCAGCATGGTGATGCCCAGCGCGATCAATGACAGTGCCGCAAGGATCAGCAGGATAATGGAGTGTCTGGCCATGAGGTTCGCGGTTCGCGGTTCGCGGTTCGCGGTTCGCGGTTCTCTGTTCAACCGCGAACGGCGAACTGAAAACTGCGAACGCGAAGTTTACTTCGCCGGGATCACCAGCTTCATGCCATCACGCATGGCGTTGGGATTCTTGATGTTGTTCGCCTTCTGGATGGCGGCCACAGAGACGCCATACTTTGCCGAAAGGCGGTAAAGCGTCTCGCCCGACTTCAGCAGGTGCGTGCGTGCCGGCGTCGCTTTCGAGACAGATTTGGGCGGTGCGTCAGCAGTCGTTTTCTTGGCCGGCTCAGCCTTCTTTGTCGCAGGCGGTGTGTCGGCGATCTTTTTCAGCATCTGCGTCGGCGGCGGCACGGGATTCGGCCTCGCCAGCGGCTTCGGCGCTGGCTTGGCGGCCTGTTTGGGCTCTTCCTTGGGTTTGGAAATCACCGGTTTGCTGCTTTCCGCCGTCGGCGCGTTTTCTTGCAGGAGTGAAACGGCTCGCGGGTTGGTAGGCGCGGGCAGTGTCGCGGTGCTGGTCTCAGGCGCTGATGCAATCGCAGGAGTGTCCGCAGCAGCGACGAGCGATGACGTTGCTGGTGGCTCCTCGTTCGGTGCCACGAGGGACATCGGCGTCATGGCGGCGGCGGAAAGACTCGCTGGCGCATCCACCGGCTTCACCGCCTCGCTGGGAACCTTCGTCACAGGCGGCTGATCGCTGACGGGAATGGCCTTGGGCACGTCTTCCGTGGCCACCAGCGGTTTCAGCGTCTTCGGATCCACCGGAATCGCGCTGGGCACGGCCTGCTTCGGCACGCGCAGCATCGTTCCAGGACCGATTTGCAGCCCCTTGTCGATCATGTTGAGCTTGGTGATCTCCTCTTCGGTGGAGCCGAACTTGGCCGCGATGGATTTGATCGAGTCTCCCGAACGCATCTCGTAGTTGTCATGCTGCTGCGTGTCCGCCGCTGCCTGCGCCTGGGCGCTGACAACTTCAGGCGAGGTCTGCGGCAGTCCCGAGGCGGTGCTCATCGCGCGGGCCGCCTGCGTGGCGGTCTGCTGCGGCGTTTCTTCCTCGTCCATGAAATCATAGATGATGATGCCACCGATGAGGACGACATGAATCAGCAGCATGACGACAAACATGCGCGCCATGCCGGAATTTGGCTCGTGCTGGTTCCATTCCCCCTCTTCCGTCACGAGCGCCACGCGATGGCGGTGCCGCTCACCATCCATCAAGTTGAGCAGCAGTTTGGTTTCTTTGGTCTTGGGTTTCGTCTTCATGGGACCTTGGGTTGGTGGCAGTTTGTATTTCAAAATTTTATTTCAGATTGTTAACAGCATCACGGAACACGTCGCCGCGCTGGGCATAACCGGTGTACATGTCGAAAGAGGAGGTGCCGGGGCTGAGTATGATGGCGTCACCGGCTTGCGAAGCCTCGGTGGCCAGACGCACGGCGTCCGCCATGTCTGTGGCGCGCTGGCAGGGAAGCAGGTCGCCAAACGTCTGCTCAAGCTGCCCGGCGATCTCGCCGATGAGCACCATCGCACGAACCTGGCCGTTCAATTCAGCGCGCAGCGGTGTGTAATCGAGTTCCTTGTCTTTGCCGCCGGCGATCAATACGATCGGCCGCTCCTGCGACTTCAAGCACGCCTCCAACGCATGCAGATTCGTCGCCTTGGAGTCATTGATGTACTCGCGATCACGCAAGGTGCGCACCAGCTCGCAGCGATGCCGTGGCGGCTCGTAGCTCTCCATGGCATGCAGCATGCTGGAGTATTGAAGACCAAACACGCGACCGGTCATCAGCGCGGCGAGCACATTCTCCATGTTATGCTTTCCGCGCAGCTTCAGACCATTCGCTTGGCCGATTTCCTGACCGAGATGATGAAATTTGCCCGCGCTGTAAGTGTAACCAGCCTCGTCGCCATAGGCGGAGAACGTCCAGCGATCCGCCTTGCCGGAGGAGACGCTTTCCCCCGCTCTCACGATGGCGACGTCGTCCGTCCTGACGTTTTCAAAGATGCGGGCCTTCGCGGCGAAGTAGGCCTCCATGTTCGGATAACGGTCCAGGTGATCGGGCGCAAAATTGAGCCACAGGCTGGCCTTCGCACGGAAGTTGCGGATCGTTTCGAGCTGGAAGCTGCTGATCTCGAGCGCGAGCACGTCGTAACGCGCGCCGCTGGCGACGACCTCGCTCAAGGACATGCCGTGATTGCCGCAAGGCAAAGATTTCATGCCACAGCCGTTGAACAGCGTCGCGATCAGCTCCGTGCAGGTGCTCTTGCCGTTGGTGCCGGTGATCGCCACCATCGGCGTGCTCGTGAGATTGAAGGCAAACTCGGTTTCACCGACGAGCGGCGCACCCGCGTCGGCGAACTTCTTCGGCAGCGGCCAGTGTTCGTCCAGACCAGGGCTGATGATGACCTGCTGAAATTCACCGGGTTTCACCACGAGATCACGCGCGGCCTGGCCAGTGATCGCTTTGAAGCCCTCGGCTTCGAGCTTGTCGGTCTTCACCGCGTCACCCTCGTCAAACACCGTCACCGCCGCGCCATGCTGACGCGCCAGAAGCGCGGCACCAAGGCCGCTGCGTCCGGCGCCGAGAATGGCGAAGTGTTGGGAGGCAAATTTCATGAATCAACGAAGCTTGAGCGTGGCGAGGCCGAGCATGGCGAAAAGCAGCGAGAGCACCCAGAAGCGCACGATGACCTGGTTCTCGTGCCAGCCCCCAAGTTCGAAATGATGATGGATGGGGGCCATGCGGAAGATGCGCTTGCCACGCTTCTTGAAGCTCCAGACCTGGAGGATGACGCTCATCGCCTCCATCACGAACACGCCGCCGACGAGCGCGAGCACGATCTCCTGCTTGCAGCCGATGGCGAGCGTCGCGATGCAGCCGCCGAGCGCGAGCGAACCGGTGTCGCCCATGAACATCTTGGCGGGATGCGCGTTGAACCACAGGAAACCGAGACACGCGCCGGCCAGCGCCATGGCGATGATAGGCAGCTCGTTGGCGAGACTGTTGTGCGCCACGCCGAGGTAATCGGAATAACGCGCGTTGCCGCAGATGTAGCCGAATCCGGCATAAGCGATGGCCGTTGTGACCGAACAACCGGTGGCAAGGCCGTCGAGACCATCGGTGAGGTTCACGGCGTTTGACGCGCCGACGATGATGATCGCAAACAACGCCACGGCGAAGAAGTGCATGTCCGCAATGACGGCGTCCTTCACGAATGGCAGGTAGAGCGCCCGCAGCGTGATGCCGTTGTCACTGGGAACCGCGTAGGCGAATAAAACACCCGCCAGCACCGCCACGGAGGTCTGCCAGATCAGTTTCGTGCGCGCACTGACGCCCTTGGAGTTTTTCTTGCTGATCTTGAGGTAGTCATCTCGAAAACCCAGCGCGCCGAGACCGATGGTGGTGAACAGAACGATCCACACCATGATGTTGTCCCACTTCGCCCACAGCAGCGTCGAGATGACGATGGCTCCGAGAATAAGAATGCCGCCCATCGTCGGCGTGCCCGCTTTCTTGCCGTGCAGTTCATACAGTTTGTGCACTTCATCGGCCGTGCGGATCGGCTGGCCGATCTTGAGCGAGATCAGTTTGCGGATCAGGCGCTCGCCATACATCAACGAAAGCATGAAGGCCGTGAGCGCGGCTCCACCGGCGCGGAAAGTGTGGTATTTGAACAGGTTGAGAATCTTGTACACGGCCGCGTCCTCGCTGATCCAATGATGAGCGGTGAGCCATTCCCTGAGTTCGTAGAGCCAGTACATCATGATGCGGAGAAGTGCGTGAGAACCTGTTCCATGCGCGCGGAGCGGCTGCCTTTGAGCAGCACCACGTCCCCCTCGCGCAACCACTCGCGCAGACGGGCCGCACAGGAGGCGTGATCGGGAAAATGTTCGGTGGAGACGGCGGCGGCGGCCTCGCTGATGAGCGCGGCCTCATCACCACCGACGGTGAAGACAGCATCCAGCTTGAGCGAGGCGGCAAACTCACCGACACGGCGATGCTCAGCCTCTGCGATGGCTCCAAGCTCGCCCATGCGGCCCAGAACGGCCACGCGGCGGCTGTTTTCACCGCCCAACGTGCTGAGCGTCCGCAACCCGGCGATCATGCTGTCAGGATTGGCGTTGTACGAATCATCAATGAACTGGATGCCGTTGACGAGCTTCGGTTCGACACGACCGCCGGTAAGTTTCGCGTGATTCAAGGCATCTGCGATGTCTGCGGGCGAGATGCCCTGCCGCCAGCCCATGCACGCGGCGAGCGCGGCGTTGCCAACCATGTGCTCGCCGAGAATCGGCAGCCGCGTTTCGACTTTTTCACCGCCGAAATCGAGCGTGAAAGTGGTTCCAGTCGCATCGGCGCGCAGGTTGCTGGCGGAAACATCCCCGCAGCCGACTCCAGCCGTTGAAACGCTGGCCTGGCAGTGGCGGGCGATGGTCTCGCTGTATTTGTCGTTCGCATTGAGCACGACGACACCACCGCGCTTCACCTGCGCTGGCAGCGTGGCTTTTTCCCACGCAATCGCATCCTGCGTGCCCATGTGCTCGATGTGGGCCATGCCGACATTCGTGAGGATGCCGGCGTCCGGATCGGCTATGTCGGTAAGCACCTTGATCTCACCAGCGTGGTTCATGCCCATCTCGGTGACGCAGCATTGATCGCCCTCACGCAAAGAGAGCAGCGTGATCGGCACGCCAATGTGGTTGTTCAAGTTGCCAAAGGTGGCGCGGGTCCGCAGTTTTCTCGCCATCACGATGGCGGCAAGGTCTTTGGTCGATGTTTTGCCGTTGCTGCCGGTCAAACCGATGATCAAGGGCGCGTGATGCTGGCGGTAGCCACGCGCCATGTTTTGCAGGGCGATCAAGGTGTCACCCACCTCGATCACCGCGCAGGGCAGCGAGCCCCAAGCCGGATTGATCTTGCTGACGACGACTGCGTCGACGCCGCAGGCGGCAGCCTGCGGGATGAAATCGTGCGCGTCGAATTTGTCGCCGACCAAGGCGACGAACACGTCCCCGGCGATGATCTTGCGCGTGTCAGTGCTCACATTCTTCACCAGACGCGATCCATCGCCACGCAGATTGCCTGCGGCGAATTGAGCGAGCGTCTGGAGTGGGAGCGGGATCATCGGCGGTCTGGGCGATCTGGACGGTCGAATCCGCCGCGCTGGGCTTCGTATTCGGCGGCTTTGTCCTCGCGCTCCTGGGCGCGGGCGGCTTTGAGATCATGCATGAACTGGCGGGCGATCTTGCGATCATCAAAGGGGTGCTTCTTGCCCTGGATGTCCTGGTAGTCTTCGTGGCCTTTGCCAGCGATGAGGACGAGATCGCCCTCCCATGCGTTTTCGAGTGCGGTTTGGATGGCCGTGCGGCGATCGGCTATGATGGCGTGTTTTTGCGGACGGGTGAAACCGGACTTGGCGTCATTGAGAATCTGCTCGGGATCTTCGGTGCGCGGATTGTCGGAGGTGAGCACGCAGATGTCGCTGCCTGCCTCGGCAGCGGCGGCCATCTTCGGACGCTTGGTGCGGTCGCGATCACCACCGCAGCCAAACACGGTGATCAGACGGCGTGGACGCAGCGCCCGTGCGGTGCGCAGGGCGTTTTCGAGGCCATCGGGCGTGTGTGCGTAATCGACGAAGACCTGGAAGCGCGAATTTTCGGAGACACGCTCCATGCGTCCCGGCACCTGCGGCGCGTTTTGCAGGCTTTTGACGGCCTCGCGCAGATTCAAACCGACGCCATGCGCGGCAGCGAGAGCGCCGAGGGCGTTGTACACGTTGAAATCACCGATCAGCGGCAGACGCACGAGGAAACTGCGGCCCTTGGCCTCCAGCTCGAAGGTGGTGCCGGTGAGATCGTAGCGCACGTTGATGGCGCGGAACTCACAGTGAACGCCGAAGCCGAAGCGCGTGACGCGGCCAGTGTGCTCGAAGCGCTGCGCGAGTTTGCGGCCCCAGGAGTCATCACCATTGATGATGAGCGCCGAACGCGGCGACGCGGCGGTGATTTCAAACAGACGCACCTTGGCCTCGAAGTACTTCTCCATCGTGCCGTGGTAGTCTAGATGGTCTTGTGTGAGGTTCGTGAAAATGGCGGCGGCGAATGGCAGGCCGAAGACGCGATCTTGATCCAATGCATGAGAGGAGACCTCCATGGCGCAAGCGCGGCAGCCGTTGTCGCGCATGGAGGCGAGCAAACCCTGGATCTCGAGCGATTCGGGCGTGGTGTGCGTGGCAGGGATCTGCTCGCCATTGCCGAGATCGTAAAACACGGTGCCGAGCAGGCCGCTGCGCATCTGCGCTGAATTGAACAGATGATGCAGGAGGAAGGCCGTGGTGGTCTTCCCGTTGGTGCCGGTGACACCGGCAATCGTCAGCGCTTTGGCCGGATGCCCGTTCAAGGCAGCAGCAGCCTGCGCGAGGGCGATGCGCGAGTGACGCACATGCACCCAAGGCAAGGTGACATCGTCGGGCGGGGCTTGTTCGGCGATGATCGCGGCCGCACCGAGCTCGATGGCTTTCGGAATGAAGGCGTGGCCGTCCGCATGCGTGCCACGCAGCGCGACGAAGGCGATGCCGGGCCCCGATTTGCGTGAATCATAAGCGAAGCCCGCGATCTCGGTGTCGAGATCGCCTGAGACAGCGGGTTTGTCGAGGTACGGGATGAGGTCACGCAATGTCATGGTGTTCCTCCTTTCGAGGCGACTTTGAGAGGACGTTCATGACGGATGGCGAGGTGGTCGAGCGTTTCACGCACGACTTCGGCGAAGATGGGCGCGGCGACGCGGCCGCCGCGGATCATTTTTTCGCTCTCGGCCTTCGGATCGTCGAGCATGACGAGGCAGACGACCTGCGGATTTTCCATCGGGGCCATGCCGATGAAGGAGGTGAGGTAGGAGCCCTCGATGTAGCGTTTCTTTTCAGGATCGTAACGGCGGGTGGTGCCGGTTTTGCCACCGACGCGAACCTCGGGCAAGGCGGCACGGCTGCCAGTGCCTTCGAGAACAACGCCTTCGAGGAAATCGCGGAGTGAAGCAGCCGTTTTGCTGGTGCAGACCTGCCAGACCGGCTGCGGCGGAGTGATTTCGGTCTCGCCGTTGGATTTGACGACACGGTCGATGAGACGCGGCTTCATGAGCACGCCGCCGTTGGCGACGACGCCGTAGGCCATGCACATTTGCAAGGGTGTGACGGAGACCTCATAGCCGATGGGCATGCGCGAGTAGGTGGTGTTGCTCCATTTGCCGGTGTTCATGTAGCCGGCCTTTTCCCCAAGAAGGCCGATGCCGGTGGGAGCGCCGAAGCCGAAACGCGAGGCATAGTCGAGCAGCATGTCCTGGCCGACGCGTTTGCTGATTTTGTACATGCCGATGTTGCTGGAGTGGACGAGCACGCCTTTGACGGTCTGCATGCCGAGCGGTTCGTCGTCGCTGAGCTTCACTTTCCGAACCGGGTCTTCGTAGAACATGTTGCCGCAGTCGATCTTCTCGCCGGGTGTGACCTTGTTGTTGTCGAGAGCAGCGGCGAGGGTGACGACCTTGAAGATGGAGCCGGGCTCGTAGGGTTCCGCGATGACGTGATTGGTCCAGGTGCTGACATCAGGATTGCTCACATCACGATGCGGGCGCGCGGCCATGGCGAGCACGGTGCCAGTGGCAGGTTCGGTGACCACGATGACGACACGACGTGCCTTGTTGGCCTTCCAAGCACGCTCGCAGATGGCCTCGACGTTGTCTTGAAGCTGCATGTCGATGGTGAGATGCACGTCACTGCCGTGCTGCGGCTCGACGACCTGACCACGGTAGGCGGGAAGTTCGTGGCCGGACTTGTCACGCTCGATGAACTGCTCGCCGGAGATGCCGGTGAGCCTGGCATCCATGAGCTTTTCGACACCCCAACGGCCCTTGTTGCTGGTGTCAGTGTCGCCGAGCACGAGTGAGAGACGGTCTTTGGCTGGAAAACGACGTGCAACGGCCGGACGCAGGTGAATGCCGAAGATGTGCTCGGCCTTGAACAAGATGGCCCACTGTTTCGCTGTTTCCTCATCGATCTGCTTTGCGAGGACGATCTCAGGTTTGTTGGAGGCGATCTGCGCGCGGATTTCCGCCTCCGGCCCGGGCAGAATGGTGCCGAGCACCTTCGCGACGTGATCGTGGTATGCAGCGAGTGTTTCCACCTCGCCGAGCTGCTCACGCAATTCGACAGCCTTCATCCCACGCAACGCGGCAAGATGATGGCGCACGGTGATGATCTCACGCAGATGCGTACGGTCGGTGTAGAGTTCGCTCACGTCCTCGTCATGCGCGAGGTATTCCCCCTGGAGGTCTTTGATGGCGCCACGATGCGCGGGCAGGACGATGTGGCGCTGGTATTTCTGCGCGGCAAGGGCAGTCAGGCGAGGTGATTCTTTGATCTGAATGACCGCGAGCCGCCAGGTCACGAGCGAAAAGCCAGCGAGCAATACAAACAACAGCAGGAGCATGCGACGGCACACCGGGCGGTCACGGCGGAGCTGGGTTTGATTTGGCAGTGGATGACTCAAGGATTCCGGGGTGTGGTTTGAGCAATGGAAAGATCTGATGACACCGCTGAGGCGGTGTCCTTCACTGGCGACAGCGGTTTGAGCATGATCAGGCTGTGCTTAGTGATCGGACGCAGCAAGGTGCCTGAGCTGGTGAGGCGCGGCTGCACACGATCGCGCGTGAGCAACGTCTCAATCCGGTTGTTCAAGGCGAGGATCTCAGCCTGTAGCAAGCGCATGTCAGACTCGACCTTGCGCTGCTCCTCGCCGAGGGAGCGCACGCGGTTCTTGCTCACCACAATGCCAAGGCCCACGAGCGCCAGCGATGCGACGACGATCAGGATCGCCGTGATCGTGGGCAGGCCGAGGCTGTTGCGGTAGCGATTGCGTTGACGAGGTTTCATGCGGGAAGGTGTTCGGCGACGCGCAGCACGGCGCTGCGCGCACGGGGGTTCATTTCGATCTCTTGAGGCGTGGCCTGCACAGGCTTGCGCGTGACCAGTTTGAGCACGCAGTCAGGATTCTTGCGGGGTTCCGGCCATTCCGGGCGGTCTAGAAAAGGTGCGGAGAGATGCTGCAACGTCTGTTTGACGATGCGGTCCTCCAGCGAATGGAAGGAGATCACCGCCAGCCTGCCGCCAGGCTTCAACCAACGCGGCGCGGCAGCAAGAAAGTCATGCAGCGCGGCGAGTTCGTCATTCACGGCGATGCGCAAGGCTTGGAACACCAGGGTGGCCGGGTGACGTTTCCCGCGCTTCGGCGATGCGGCGGCGACGATGTCCGCGAACTGGAGCGTTGTCTCGATGCGACGCGTGGCACGGGCCTTGATGATCGCACGGGCGATTCGACGTGCATTGGGCTCCTCGCCATATTCAAAGAAGAGTCGCATCAGCTCAGGCTCGTCCGCTGTGTTCACAATGTCCGCCGCCGTGCGTGGTGATTGAGTGTCCATTCGCAGATCAAGCGGACCGTCCCTCATGAATGAGAACCCACGGCCCGCATCATCGAGTTGGTGGCTCGACACACCAATATCGACCAGCATGCCGTCAAAGCCGGAAACGCCGGTTTCTTCAATGATCTGCGGGAAGTGGCGGAAATTGCCGCGAAGCGCGCAAAACTGTGCCGCATAAGACTTCAAACGTTCTGTGGCATGCTTGAGCGCATTCTCATCCTGATCCATCGCGACAACACGTGCGCCATGTTGCAGAAGGGCTTCAGAATGTCCGCCACCACCGAGTGTGCCGTCGAAAAAAAGCTTTCCTGGAGCTGGCTGAAGCAGTGAAACCACCTCGGCTAGCAGCACGGGCGCATGATAAAAAGGCAGATTGCGCGTGGGAGACTCAGGTGGAGATGGTTCAAACGCATCCCCCCCTCCCCCGCCGCCTGGCCGTGTCACTAGAGTGCCATGCCCCCAAGGCATGAGATCGTCCATCGCATCCGTAGCACCAAACCAAGGCCAGCCACCGACTTGAGAAAATCCAATCAGTCTGGAAAATCCAGCAAGCAACGGCCACGCAGACAACTTCCCAAATCGGCTCGTCCGATGTGAGAGATGCGGCAGAGGGAATCCAATGGCGGCAGAAGCGTTCATGAAGAAGCTGGACACAGGCTGCCCCCAATGAGGATTGAAAGCAGCAGGAATGTCATAAGACTAAAATTCTAACTAATCCTTATAATCGAGAGATCGTATTTTTGGCAATCGTCTATTTTCACAATTTTTGCATTCATAGATAAATACTCCAACAGTGTTCATTCGATCAACTGGAGGTCTTAGAGGTATCCTCAAATGGACGGCTCTATACCTCACCTGAATTGACCACCTACGGGAACATCACCACAGGCAGATTCCCGTTCTAACGTGCCTGAATGCCCATCGGACATGTCTTTGCTCCCAGCCTCTACTTTACGATTTGCGCCAGAATCCCAAGAGGAATCTCGACAGATGGCCGGGAGTATTGCTAGCCTCGCAGAAATTGAAACAATTCCGACCCACCAAACACCATGGCCAAGAAATCTTCTTCCAAAAAGGCACCCGCCAAAAAGCCCGCCGCTAAAAAAAACAAGCCAGCGCCAGTGAAGAAGGCGGCGAAGAAAGCAGTCCCGATCAAGAAAAAGGCAGCTCCGGCAAAAAAGCCGGTGAAAACAAAAGAGAAAGCTCCTTCCAAGCCCGCGCCCGCCGCGCCTGCAAAGAGGCCTGAGCCCGCACCAGTGCTGAAACCCGTCTTTGAAGCCCCGGCACCGAAGCCGCCCGTCCCGCCCGCGCCAGTAGCACCTAAGATCGTCATGAAAACAGGCGCAGGTGGCGCGACCTCATTGACCATCGCCGCCCAGGCTTCCGCAGGTTCCGCCGCCAATGGCAACACGCATCCCGCCAACATCATGGTGCTTGTCAGCAGCGGTGGCTGGCCTGTGACCGATCTGACTAAAGACAACTTCACGCTGATGGAATACTTCGAGGTTCCCGGTCAGCAATCTCCGTTCAGCAACAACATCACTTCCTTCCGCAACGTCGGAACAGGAGCCTATCTGCTTCAAGTGAAGCCGATCAATGGCACCCCTTGGCGCAGTGGTCATCATCTCGCCCAGATTCTCGTCTCCTCCGCTGATGATCGTCAGGGCCAGGGCGGGGTGAAGCTGATCATTCGCTAAATCACTGTCTCCGATTCGTTATCGACAGTCGAACCGGCTCCGCTAGCATGCGCGGCATGAACCGCCGTTCCTTCCTCAAGCAATCCCTCGCCGCCACTGCGGCCTCAACGTTCTCCCGTGCCGCCGTCCTGGAGGGCAAACTCGCCATCGGACTCGATCATTTCGCTGTGCGTGCCACCGGTTGGAAGGCCGCCCAGTTCATCGAGTACGCTGCGTCGCTGAAGCTCGACACGATGTTCATCTCCGAGCTGCATATCTTTGAAAATTTCGAAGAAGCCTATCTGAAGAGCCTCAAAGAAAAGGCGGATCGTGCTGGTTTGAAACTCTACGTCGGCACCGGCAGCGTGTGTGAAAGCTCAAACACCTGGAAGCCCGCGAACGGCACTGGAGTGGAGCACATGGCACTCACCATCAAGATCGCTAAAGCGCTTGGCTCCCCCATCGCCCGCTGCTACCTCGGCAATCAGAAAGACCGCTCCACCGACGGCGGCATCGAAAAGCACATCGAAAACACAATCAAATCGATCAAGGCCAACCAGTCGTTGGCCGAAGGTGAGGGCATCAAGATCGCCATCGAAAACCACGCGGGCGACATGCAGTCCCACGAATTGAAAGCGCTCATCGAAACCGCCGGCAAAGGCTACGTCGGCGCCAACATCGACC
>CAMCWM010000169.1 GCA_945882215.1 Akkermansia muciniphila
CAGCGAGGGCGAATGTGGACGCAGACCGCGCTGGAGTATCCCGTCGATTCGAATGAGAACCCCGCGGCCGCCGAGGCCGTGTATGCGGGCAAAGGCAAGGACAAGGTGCTCGTCTATCCTCGGGAGTCTTTGAACGGAAAGATTCCCGAGGGTGGACTCACCAATGCCACAGTCTTCGCCGACGGGCTCGCCATCCCGCTCGGCATCCTGCCCTGGGGCAATGGCGACACCTGCTACATACAGCACGGCCACGATTTGAAGCTCTACAAAGACACGAATGGCGACGGCAAGGCCGACACCTTTGATGTCATCCTCACCGGCTTCGGCGTGCAGGACTCGCACTTGTTTCCGCATCAGTTCACGCGTGCTCCAGGCGGCTGGATCTGGATGGCGCAGGGCCTCTTCAACAACAGCAAAGTCCACAAACCCGGCAGCGATGTCGTCGTCGATTGGCCCAAGTGCAGCATGGCCCGCATGAGGCCCGACGGCAGCGAGTTCGAGGTCATCAGCACCGGCCCGAACAACATCTGGGGCCTCGTCATCACCGGCGAAGGAGAGACCTTTATCCAAGAGGCCAACGACTACGGCTACCCCGTCATGCCCTTCCACGAATACGCCTACTACCCCGGCGGCATGGAGGCGCTGAAAAAAAGCTACCAACCCGATTTCCCACCGCAGGCCGACTTCCGCATGGGCGGCACCGGCTTGAGCGGTCTCGCCCTCATCGAAAGCGGACCGCTGAAAAGTAGTCCAGTTGCGCCGCAACTGGAGAATGCAAAGACTCCGGTTGCGGCGCAACCGGACTACATTATGGCCGTCGCCAATCCCATCATCTCGAAGATTCAAACCATCGCCATGCATCGCGACGGTGCGTATTGGAAGCTCGCCCAGCTCCCCGACCTCATCACCTGCGACGACCCCTTCTTCCGCCCCGTCGCCCTTACCAACGGCCCCGACGGCTGCATCTACATCGTCGATTGGTACAACAAGATCATCTCCCACAACGAGGTGCCCAGAGCGCATCCTGACCGCGACAAGACGCGGGGCCGCATCTGGCGCGTGAAGCCAAAAGCCGCGAAGACCGAAGTGGCTGATTTCACGCAGCTGCGCACCGAGGAGCTTGTCGCATCGCTCGGCTCTGAGCCTGTCGGCAAAGCGCATCTCGCATGGCAGGAGCTTCTCGACCGCAAACAGCTCCCCGCGACCCATTTCGCCGCTCAAGAGTATCTCGCCAGCAGTCAATTTGGTCAGATCAGTCAGATCGGTCGGAATCTGTCCGATCAAAACATCTCTGCACTCCTCGCCTTCGCCAAACCCAGCCTCCCCAGCGGCCCCACCATCCAATCCTCGCGCGGCGCAAAGCAGCTCCCCGTGCGCGAGGCCTATGACCGCGAGTTCGAGCGCTTCCTCGTCCGCATGTTCCTGGAGCGTCATCCTGATGTCGTCGCGAAGTTCCTCGACTCCGAAGCCGCCGCGAAACTGCCCGTCGAAGCCCGCGTGCTCGCCTCGCTCGCGTTGGAGCCGAAGGCGAGCGCTTCCCGCGTCGCCAAACTGCTCCCGCAGCTCGACCGCGCCCCGAATGACGAGGAACTCCTCCGCCTCGCCCAGTTCCCCGCCGAGCCCGGCGTCGGCGAAGCCCTCCAAGCACTCCTCACCAACGAAAAATCCCGCACCGCCGTCGCCGAGAAGCTGCTCGCACAGCGCACGAAGCTCGATGCGAAGCAGATCGCGCCATTGCTCGGTGAAACCGCACGAACCATGCTCAGGAGCGCGGACGCCCTCGTCCGCCAGGTGGCGCTAGGCCTCATCGGTGGCTTCCAGCTCACCGCGCTCGAAGCAGACTTGGTTGCCCTTTTGAAGGACACAAAAGACGGAAAGGACAAAAGCGACACACTCAAAGTACTCCGCGACCTCCGCAGCGGCGAAGCCGATCTCTTTGCCTCCCTCGCCAAATCCGATCCCGATCCCCTCACCCGCGATGCCGCGCTCGAAGCTCTCGCCGCCTCACGCGCGCCTGATGCCGCCACGAAGCTCCTCGCGCTCTATCCTTCACTTCAGCCGGCGCAGCGCCGCAGCGCCCTGAACGCGCTTTCCAGCAGCAAAGCCGGAGCCAAGACCATCGTCACCGCCTTGCTCGACAAAACCCTGCCGCAAGCCGACCTCGACGGCCCCACCGTCGAACGCCTCGCCACCGTGCTCGGCGATGATCCCGCCATCACCCAACTCCAGCAGCAGCTCGGCGGCATCTTCCGCGAGGTCTTGCTGCTCGACGGCCAGGACACTGCGTGGGTCGATTCGAAGATCACACTCGACGGCCCCTTCACCGTCGAGGCCTGGGTGCGGCTCGCGCCCGGCATCAGCAATGAAGACAGCCTCCTCGGCGTGCGCGGCGGCGTGGACATGAATTTCTTCGGCGGCAAATTCCGCGTCTATGCCGGCTCCGAGCTGCACGACGTCTGCGTGGCCACCAAACCCATGACACCCGACCTCTGGACCCACCTCGCCGTCAGCCGCGATGCCCAAGGCCTCATCCGCATCTACCAAAACGGCGAACTCGACGCCACCGGCACCAAGCCCGCCCCCGCGAAGTGGGAAAACTGCCAGATCGCCTGGAGCGGCCCCAAAAAAGGCACCGAGGGAGCCATGATGGAGTTTCGGGTGTGGAAGACCGCCCGCAACGCCACGGAGATCCGCAGTGGCTTCGATAGGTCCTATGCGTCGCATGAGTCCCATAAGACCTATCTCAAAGTCGGGGAAAAACTCGGCCAAGGCGCCCGCATCGCCAAAACCATCGATACCCCGCCGCTGCTTACCGAAGAGCAGGCGAAGGCCCTCGACGCCAAG
Organism: Akkermansia muciniphila; assembly: GCA_945882215.1. Classification (GTDB taxonomy): domain Bacteria; phylum Verrucomicrobiota; class Verrucomicrobiia; order Verrucomicrobiales; family Verrucomicrobiaceae; genus Prosthecobacter. Next base: position 2,845 of record CAMCWM010000169.1, read on the forward strand.
TTCGCCAAATTCTCCGCCCTCGCGCCCAAAGGCAACGCCACCAACGGCAAAGTCCTCAGCGCCCTCTGCATCGCCTGTCATCAGATCGGCAATGCGGGCGGACAAATCGGCCCGAACCTCTCCGGCGCGGGCGCGATGGGCCTGGAGGCCGTGCTGCGCAACATCCTGACGCCGAACGCCGCGATGGAGCCCGGCTACCGCATCTTCCGCGTCGAAATGAAAAACGGCGACCTCATCGACGCCTTTTTCGTCAGCGAAGACAAAGAAGCCACCATCATCCGCCAACCTGGGTTGCAGGATCGTCGCGTGAACAAAGCCGACATCCGCAGCACGAAGTTCATTCGTCGTTCGCTGATGCCTGAAGGACTGCTGGATACTTTGCAGGACCAGCAGGTGGCCGATTTGCTCGCCTATCTGATGACGCTGAAGGGCTAGGAATCGCAAAACAGCTTTGGGTGACACACGAAGCCGAGGCGGCTGGTATTTGACATGCGGGCGCGGCAGTCGATAAGCCTTTCCCTTCCCATGCAGCCCGCCGCACCCGAAACTGCCCCCAAACCTGCCGCCCCGGCAGATCTGGAGATCAAAGATGCCCAGCTCATCTTCAACCATGTGTGGAAACAGCTCGAAGCCGATTACGGTCGCGAGAACCTGCGCTTCCCAAAGGAGCTGATCCTGCTCGGCGGCGCACCGGGCGCGGGCAAAGGCACGAACACCGACTTCATCCGCGAGCTTCGCGGCATCACGGCCCAGCCGATCGTGGTCAGCGCGCTACTCGACAGCCCCGAAGCACAGAAGCTGAAGTCGCAGGGTGGCATGGTCGGCGACCGTGAGGTCGTGGGCATTCTCATTCGCAAGCTGCTGGAGCCCGAGCAGCAGAACGGCGCGATCCTCGACGGCTTCCCGCGCACCAAGGTGCAGGTGGAGTGCCTCAAGATGCTCTTCGATGAGATGATGCGCCTGCGCCGTGATTTCTCCGACACACCCGAGGCCGCGCACTTCAAGCAGCCCATCTTCCACATCATGGTGCTCTTCGTCGATGAGACCGAAAGCATCGCGCGCCAGCTCAAACGCGGCCAGGAAGTGCTCGCGCACAATGCGGAGGTGCGCAGTTCAGGCCTCGGCGATCTTTGGGAAGAACGCGCCACCGACTTCGACCCCGCGCTGGCGCGGAACCGCTACAAGGTCTTCAAAGAGAAGACCTACGACGCGCTCGTCTCGCTGAAATCGCTCTTCCACTACCACTTCATCAACGCCCAGGCCCCGCTGGAACTGGTGCAGGAGAACATCGTCAAGGAGCTGGAGTATCAAAGCTCGCTGGAACTCGACCCGCGCACCTTCGACCTGCTGCGCAAACTGCCACTGGCCAGCGAGATCATCCGTCACGCCCGTCAGGATCTCGTCCGCCGTCTGGATGCCTACAAGGTGGAGAAGCCCGAACTCATGCAGGACGTGGTCAGTTTCATCGAGACGAAGATGATGCCCATCATCGTCCGCCATGCCATCTCCGGCAGAGCGGACATCAACTCAGAGAACAAGCTTTTCCACGATCCCGAAGCGTTGGCCATCCTGATCGACATCTTCTCCGAGCGCGGCTTCCATGCGACGGCGGACCTGCACCGCATTGAGATCCCGGAGCTGTTTGACCTGCAGACCGGCCAGATCCAGTGCCGCAAGAAGAAGGTCTTCCGCTTCAGCATCCGCTTCAAGGGCTCGGAGATTCGTCGCGGATAGCGTGGTGTTTGCAGGTTGCGTGATTCCTTCGCGCCCTCTACTCATCACGCCTCATGTCCACCATCGTTGTCACCCAGAAAAACGGCGTCGCCTGTGTCGGCGCTGACACGCTCAGTTGTCTCGGCTCGCTGCGTCAAAAAGCCCAGCATGTCGTGAACAAAACCAAGATCACCAAGATCGGCGACACCTTCATCGGTCTCACCGGCACCTCGGCGAGTCTCGTGGTGATGAACAGCTACTTCGCCAATCCCGAGCGCCCGCGCAATTTCTCGTCCTGCGAGGCCATCTTCGAGACCTTCCGTCATGCGCATGCGTGGCTCAAAGCCGAGTATTTCATGGCCTCGATGCCCGACAAGGGTGAGGAATATGAGACAACCCAGTTCTATGGCCTCGCCGCAAACCCGCACGGCATCTTCGCGCTGTATTCGTATCGTTCCGCGCAGCAGTTTCACAAATTCTGGGCCGCCGGATCGGGCCGCGACTACGCGCTCGGCGCCATGCAGGCCGCGTATGACAAGTGCAAGACCGCCGAGGAAATCGCCCGCATCGGCCTCGAAGCCGCCGCCGAGTTCGACAGCGCCACCGCCGCTCCGTTTGAGGTTCACACCGTGCCGCTGCTCTCCGCTGCGAAACCCAAAGCCTCCCGCAAGAAATAGTTGCCTCCCGCCTTCTTCTCCAACCATGAAGCGTCTTTTCCTCACTCTCATTGCTGTCAGTTCCGCACTCGCCGACGGCCCCAAGGACAATCAAATCGCCGACGTGCGCCCGATTCCGCCTCCTGGCGTCGCCGTCCCCGATGCGGATCGTACACGGCTCACGGAAGGTTTGAAAAAACTTCGCGCCGCCATTGATGAGGCTGCCAAAGCGCAGGCGAAGAACCCACAACTCGCCGATTTGCTGCCCGACCTTGAGATTTATCACAAGGCGGTCGATTGGGCGCTGCGCTACAACGAGGTGCACAAGCTCACCGAACTCAAAAGCGCCGACGAATTGATCGCGGAAGGCTTGCAACGTGCCGAGCAGTTCAAAACCGGTCAAGCACCATGGACCAAGCAGAAGGGCCTCGTCGTGCGCGGCTATCGCTCGAAGATCGACGGCTCCGTGCAGCCTTATGGCATGGTGATTCCCGAAAGCTATGCCGGAGCGCCCGTGAGACTCGATGCGTGGTGCCATGGACGAGGTGAAACACTCAGCGAACTCGCCTTCCTCGATCAACGTCGCAAACAAACCGGCCAGATCGCGCCGAAAGGCGCGCTCGTGCTGCATCCCTATGGCCGCTACTGCTGCGCGAACAAGTTCGCGGGTGAGATCGATTTGATCGAGGCCATCGACCACGCATCCAAGTTCTACGCCATCGACGAAGACCGCGTCATCGTGCGCGGCTTCAGCATGGGCGGTGCTGCTGCATGGCAGTTCGCGGTTAACCATGCGGACAAGTGGTGCGCCGCGAATCCGGGCGCTGGCTTCTCGGAGACGCCCGAATTCCTCGGTGGTTTCCAGAACGAAGATGTGAGCGGGGCACCATGGTATCAGCAGAAGCTCTGGCATTGGTATAACGCGACTGACAACGCGCTGAACCTCGAAAACTGCCCCACCGTGGCCTACAGCGGCGAGATCGACAAACAGAAGCAGGCCGCTGACATGATGGAGAAGGCACTGCGTGGCGAAAACGTCGATCTGCTGCACATCATCGGCCCGCAGACCGCGCACAAGATTCATCCTGACTCGCTGATCGAAATCGAGCGCCGTCTGGCCGACATCGCCGCCATCGGCCGCAATCGTGCGCCGAAGGAAATCCATCTCTCGACGTGGTTCCTGCGCTACAACCGCATGTTCTGGGTCACCGTCGATGCATTGCAGGAACATTGGGTGCGCGGCCGCATCCATGCACGCATCACCGGCACGTCCGAGGTCACCATCAAGCTGCAAAACATCAGCGCCTTCACCCTGGACATGCCTTCCGGCCATTGTCCGCTGTCACTGCTCTACAAGCCCACTATCAGCATTGATGGCCAACTGCTCGAAGTCACCCGTCCAAAAATCGACCGCTCATGGCTCGTGCATTTCCAGATGAAGGATGGCAAATGGACGCAGACGCTAGGAGACGAGGATGCAGGCAAACTCTTGAAGAAGCACGGCCTGCAAGGCCCGATCGACGACGCCTTCATGGACAAGTTCCTATTTGTGAAGCCATCGAAGCCCGGCTGGAGCGAGAAAGTCGATGCCTGGGCCAAGGCTGAGCTCGAACGCGCGCAGTTTGAATGGCGCAGGCAGTTCCGTGGCGATGCGCCGGTCAAAGATGATGCCGCCATCAGTGACGCCGACATCGCCGCCCATAACCTCGTGCTGTGGGGCGACCCGCAGAGCAATGCGGTCCTCGCGAAGATCGCTGACAAGCTGCCGATCCAGTGGTCGAAGGATAAACTTGTCGCCAACGGCAAGACGTATGACACCGCCACCAACGCGCCTGTGTTGATTTATCCGAACCCGCTCAATCCCGCGAAGTATGTCGTGATCAACAGCGGCTTTACGTATCGCGAATACGATTACCTCAACAACGCCCGTCAGGTGGCCAAGCTGCCGGACTGGGCCGTGATTGATCTCACGAAGCCCAAGAACAGCCAGGCACCCGGCGGCATCAGCGATGCCGGTTTCTTCGGAGAAAGCTGGGAATGGAAGCAGCAGCCAGTGAAGAAGTAAGCCATGAAGCAAACGCTTCCCATCCTCACACTGCTGGCTCTAGGCGCGAGTGCGCAGTCGCCCAAGGTCGAAACAGCGTTCACGAACAGCCTGGAGATGCCGTTTGCGCGCGTCGCAAGCATCAACGCGCTTGTTTGCCGTTATGAAACGCGGGTGAAGGACTACCAGCCCTTCGCCGCGGCAACGAACGCCGAATGGAAGAAGCCCGACTTTCCGCAGGCGGACGATCATCCGGCCATCAACGTGAGCTGGCAGGATGCGCAGGCATTCTGCGAATGGCTGGGCAAAAAGGAAGGTCGCAAGTATCGCCTGCTCACCGACCGCGAATGGAGCGTGCTCGCCGGATTGACGGAGAAACCTGATGTGGCACCCAATCAGCAGCCACCGAGCACGGGCGTGTTTCATTGGGGTCCGCGACCACTTGCCAAAGACGTCGGCAACTTCTGCGACGAGGCCTTCGGCAAAAAATACCACGCCAGCTACGATGCAAAGTGGCTGGAGATGGATGACGGCCACGCCGACACCGCACCCGTGGGCAGTTATCCAGCGGATGCGAACGGCTTGTTCGACTTTGCCGGCAACGTCTGGGAATGGGTCGAAGACTGGTATGATCCGCCCAACAACACGCTGCGCATCGTGCGTGGCGGTGCTTTCCGCACGGGTGGGGAAAAGCGCCTGCTGGCCTCGTTTCGCGGCCCTGATCCCTACAACGTGCGCCTCGACAGCGTCGGTTTCCGCATCGTGTGCGAAAAGGAGTGACTCAAACCATCAGCGGCGGCTGCATCTCGAACGGCGGGATGCGCGTGCAGACGCGACGGCCATCAGGCGTGGTGCCGAAAAAGGAACCCGTGGCGGTGCTCTCCACTTTGATGACGTGATACGAATTGTAGCTGAACGTTTCGCCGGGCGAGAGATTCGGGAACTGGCCGACAACGCCGTCTCCCTCGACAACCATTGTGTCGCCATCCGTGTCACGCACGATCCACTTCCGGCCAAAGATGCGCACGGTTTCCTCCGAGTCGTTGTGGATCGAAACGTGATACACAAACGGGTGTGGACGATCAGGCGGAGCAGGCCGCGTGGGATCGTAGGCAATGCTGTCCACCGTGACTGTGAGTCCAGGCAGCGGGTCGAAATTCATGCGTGAAGTCTAATTCATCGCGCCGCCGCCACAAGCCGGGTTTGCAAAAAGCTCCCCGGCTCCTACCATCGCCCACCCCCACCATGGCCGCCCCTCCCGTCGTTCTCACCATCGCAGGCTCCGATTCCTCCTGCGGTGCGGGTGTGCAGGCGGATTTGAAGGCCATTTCGGCCTTGGGCGGCTACGGTTTGAACGCACTGACCAGCGTGGTCTCGGAAACCCCCGGCATCGTCTCTCAGGTGCGGCTTTTGGACGCGGAATTCATTAGGGATCAGGTCCGCGTGCTGTTTGGCGGCTTTCCCATCGCCGCAGCAAAGACCGGCATGCTCGGCGGTCGCGAACAAGTCCACGCCGTGGCCGAAACGTGGAAACAGCTCGCCCACGGCCGCATCCCGCTGGTGGTCGATCCCGTCATGGTGGCCACGAGCGGCGGTCGTTTGCTCGAAGACGAGGCGGTTCGCACGCTCGTCGATGAACTGCTGCCGCTCGCGACCTTGATCACGCCAAACATGGACGAAGCACGCGTCCTGTGGGATCGCGACGTCGCCAGCCTCGAAGACATGGAAGCCTGCGCCCGCGAACTGAGCACCCGGTTTGGCACCGCCGTGCTAGTCAAAGGCGGTCATCTGCGGGGTGATGCCGCCGACGTGCTCTGTCATCAAAACAACCTCTCCTGGCATACCACACCGCGCACAGCGGGCGTTCACACGCACGGCACGGGCTGCACTTTTTCCGCCGCCATCGCCACCGGTCTCGCCCACGTACTTCCTTTGAATGGAGCCGTGGCACAGGCCAAGCAGTTCGTCAGCCGGGCCATCGCGCAGCATTTCATGTGGCAAAGTGCTGGCGCGGGCATCGTACATGCTCTCAATCATCTGCAACAGACCGGCGCATGAGACGACTCGCAATCATCCTGACCTTCACCTCCTCCGTGTTCGCAGCCAGCGGCACAGAGACGAAGGACATCAGCCAGGCGGGCATCCAGACGGCGTTTCGCATTCTGCAGAAGGAATACATCCGCAGCAGCGATCTGACCTTCGACGTGTTGAACCGTGCCGCGCTCTCCGGCCTGCTCGAACGCCTCGATTTTGGCGCTGAGCTGGTGCCACGCGTCAACGGAGCCAAACCGGGCGCGCTCACCGGTGTGCAGACCGAATTGATTACTCCAAAAATCGCCTATCTGCGGCCGCGGGAGATCACCGAACGTGAAACATCTGAGGTGGAGAAGCACCTGCGGGCGTTTGTGGAGGCGAAGGTCGAGCACCTCATCCTCGACCTTCGCACACCGGCACCACCGGGCGATTTCGATGATGCAGCGGACCTGCTGAGCCTGCTCGTGCCAAAGGGAGAAGTGCTCTTCAAAATGAAACAGATGGGCCAGACCACGTCCGAGACCGAGACCAACGCCCGTGAGCCCGTGTGGTCGCAGTCGTTGCTCGTGCTCGTCGATGATGAAACCAACAACCTCGGCGAAACGATCGCCGCCGTGCTGCGCCAGCGCAAACAGGCGCTCTTGATCGGCGCTCCGACCCGTGGTGGTGCCGTGCGCTACGAGACGGTGCCGGTGGATGCCGAATGGTCGCTGCGTTTCGCCCGTGCCGAGGTCTTGCTCGCCGATGCCAGCTCCGTCTTCAAAAAGGGACTGCAGCCTGATTTTGCCGTTTACCTGCCCACCGCGACCAAACGCGTGGTTTTCCAATCCACCGAAGAGGCGAGCGTCAAAAACGCCATCACCGACAAGCCGCGTGCCCGTTTCAATGAAGCCGCCCTCGTCGCCAATGCGAATCCCGAGCTCGATTCCTACATCCGCCGTTCCGCCGGACAATCCTTGCCCGAGGACCAGCCCAAACCGCAGGATGCCGTGCTGCAACGTGCCGTGGACCTCATCACGACCCGCACTTTCTTTCAATCGGCCAAGATCGACTGGAAACGCAAAGCCCCTGTCAGCGGCGAACCACCCGCCCGCCGTGCCATCCCCGTGACGAAGTGATGGAGATTCCCGATCAAATCGAAACCGTGGCCACGATCCGAGCTGTGATCGACGCCCGCAACTGCCACGCCCTTTTGCCCAATGGCAAAGAGATCTGGGGATTCGTCGGCAAAGGCCAGCCCGACTTCCCGCTACAGGAAGGTGCCACCGTGCGCGTGCGCATGCGTGTGTCTGACTTCTCGTATGGAGAGCTGCTGGGCGTGCAGTGAGACGGGCTCACACTTCCTCTGGCACGACAAATGGTGGGCGATATTTGTTTTTGAGCATCGCGTTCGCGGCGTCGTGATCGATGAAGCGTTCGGTCTTGCCGTCCATCTTCAGCACGGGACCAAGCGTGAGCATTTCCTTGCTCAGATCGATCTCGTTCTTCGCCAGATGCTCCTTCATACGCTCGAAGGACTCGGCACCGAGCTTGTCGCCTTTGATTTTCTCCAGGATCGCGTCAGGCGCCTCCTTCGCACCAAGGCGATGGCTGATGTTGCCGGTGTGGCACAGAGCGCTGGAAAGATGGCCTTCGAGAATGTCGGCATTCAAATCTTCCACGCGGCGGCTGCGGCAGGCGTTGATGAAGTTTTTGAAGTGGTCTTCAGCCCCCTCGAACTTCTTCACTTCCTTGCCATCCTTGTCGAATATGATGGCACCGGAGTAGTTCGGCACGACGACGGTGCCGCCCTCGCACTCGACGATCACGCCGACACCCGCGCCAGTCACGCCTTCTTTGCCGTCCTTGCCCGGATTCGACTGGAACTTCACGCCTTTGCTCGTCTGCATGAGCTTGTCCATGTTCTTGCCTTCCTTCGACTCCGCCAGACCTCGCACTTCAAAGATGAGCGGTGCCTTCTCGTAGCCGTGGTAGATGATCTGTGTGTTGGCCGTTTCGCCATCGTCTTCATAACCGAGACGGCCACCGACGCTCCACACACTCGGCGACAATTCCATCTCGCCAAGGAACCAACGCGCGATGTCCATCTGATGGATGCCCTGATTGCCAAGATCGCCGTTGCCGTAGGCCCAGGTCCAGTGCCAGTCGTAGTGCAGTTTCTTGCGCGTGAGCGGCAGCTTCGGGCCGGGGCCGCACCAGAGATCGTATTCAACCGATTCAGGCACCGGTTGCTCGCCTTCACTTTTGCCGATGCTGCCACGGCGCTTGTAGCACAGGCCGCGTGAGACCAGGATTTTGCCCAGATTGCCTTCCTGCACATACTTCACCGCTTCAGCGATGCCTTTGCGGCTGGAACGCGACTGCGTGCCCGTCTGCACGATCTTCGAATACTTCCGCGCCGCGTTCACGATCTGACGACCTTCCCACACACAGTGCGAGACGGGTTTCTCAACATACACATCCTTGCCCGCCTGAATCGCCCAGATCGAAGCCAGCGCATGCCAGTGGTTCGGCGTGGCGATGCTCACCGCATCGATGTCCTTGTTCTCTAGCAGTTTCCGCAGGTCGGTGTAGCCCGTGACCTTCTGCTTGTCCTTGTCAAAAGCGTCCACTTCTTTGCCCAACACCTTGCTATCGACATCGCACAAGGCCGCGATGCGCACGCCTTCATTCTTGAGGCTCTTGTAGCCGCCGATGTGCGACTTGCCACGGCCACCAAAGCCGATGACGGCCACGTTCATGGTGTCGCCCGGACTTTTCTGCGCCCAGGAGGTTTTGGCGATGTAGAAAACGCCGGTGGAAGCGGCGGCGGACTGTTTGAGGAAGGAGCGGCGGTTGGTCATGGTGCTGAACAAAACGCAGCAGGCACCGCCGCCTTTCCTTTTTGACAAAACCACACACACTTCTCTGTTACAGGCATCATGCGTGCACTCATCCTCTGCCTTTCGACATTCGTGTTTCTCCATTCGTCC
>CAMCWM010000170.1 GCA_945882215.1 Akkermansia muciniphila
CTTCGACTCCAGCACCACGGCGCAGATGAAACTCATGGCTGAGGGACTGGCCGAGCCGACGCCTGCGCTGCCGCAGGAGAACGAAGCGCCGCTGCCTGTCATCAATGGCAGCAATGGAGCGCATCTTCCGCCACCAAGCGAGGCGCTGGAGACTGCTCATGCTGCTCACGATTTAGAAACGCCGCCGCAATTTTCACCGAGTTCGGCGGGTGCGTTTGAAAACCTTCGCGAAATGCTCGGCAAACTGCGCCAGCCGAGCGCTCCGGTGCCTGGCACGGAGGAGGCAGGAACGCATGTCGTCGCCAAACGGCTCGCGGGTGTGATGAGCGCCGCCGCGCCGGTGCTGGCGGCACGTCCGAGCATTCCCGCGCCATCGTTTGCTGCTGCGGAAGCTCCGGTGTCAGCGCCTGCGGTCGTGACGGCCCCGGTGAATACGGAACGCGATGCCTTGCTCGGTCGCTATGAGGCGCTGCGGCTGCAAATGTCCGCCGAGGCCGTCTCACTGCCGCTGGATTACACGAAGCTGTCGGAACTCATCCGGCTGGCCGGCAAACGCTTCCCCCTCGTGCGCTTCAGCGAGCATGAACTGCCCGGCATGACCGGCCGCTACGCCATCTGCTGGTCGCTGCAAGGCCTGGAGATCGTGTTTGGCCTCGCGAATTTCGCCGACGGCTCCTACTGGCGCACGCTTGCCGGGTTCGCCGCCGGTCGTCTGGCCGAGTTGAACATCAACGCGGTCGATGCCGTGCCGAAGCTCAAGATCGCCACGTTCAAAACCGACCGTGAGCAGCAGAACTGGGCCATCCTCCAGCACAGCACCGCCTTCCCGGAGGAACTGAAGACGCATGTCGATGCGATCCATCTCGACACACCGAGCGTTGCCTCGCTCTACGCCATGCAGCGCATCATCAAGGAATCCGAAAGCGGCTCCCTGCAGACCACACCTGCGCAGGTGATGAGCGTGCTGGCGCGTGAACTGGATTTCTTCTGGAAGAGGGTGACGCGGGCGGGGTGAGGTTTTTGGCTAGCGTAGATTCAGACTCTGTGTGGAATTGGAATCTCCACTAGAACGTTGTTGGGCGTTTTGTAGAACCGTCTCAATTGCGGTAAGTTCATCACCTGCGATTGCCTCGAGAGGTGTTTTGCCATCAGCGTTCCTGACATTTGGGTCAGCGCCAGCTTCCATGAAGGCTTCGACTACTTTTGCATATGCATCGATGTCCTCTTGGCCGGAAATCTTCCAATCAGCTGTCTCCCAATGACAAACGGTGAAAAGCATCTCGCTTTGGACTTTTGCTCCATGATTGATCATCTCCTGTACTAACGGGTACTGTGCGTGATCCGCCGCGCATTCCATTATCGAACTCCCGGCGAACTTACGATTTGGATTCGCCCCATTTCGCAGCGCGTGAACGCAGTTAGTGATGTTGTTTTCGAAAACGGCGTTCAAAAGGAGAGCGTCAAAGTGGCCTGACGAATCTGCCCCAGCATTTTTTAACGCATCGGCAGCTTCCTGATGACCACATCGAACGGCCCACATGTAGGGCGTCCATCCGTCATCGTTCTTCTCATCGAGATTTTCCTTCTTGAGAATCGCAATTCTAAGTTTGGCATGTCCATCTGCGATCTCCGTTATGGCTCTCCAGACTTCGTTCATACATTTTAGACCGGTGGAATGATTGGACAGATAGCAGGTTGTTAGGGTCACAATATGCCGGTCACTTCGCATCCTCCGCCTTCACCGGCTCGCGAATCTGAAACTGCTTCTCTTTGCCGAGGTTCTTCGTGATCGTGGTCGGATAGTCCCACGCTTCCTTTTTGTCGGAGTAAATCACGACGCGGCCACGCGTGGCTGCCATGGCGGCGGCCTGGGGGATGTCGAGGTGCTTGAGGACGTTCAGCATTGCGGGGGCGACGGTTTTGGGATCGCCTTCGACGGTGCCGTTGTGGGTGAGGGGCATGTCGTGGAGGTCGAGGCGTGTGATGTTGTCTTCAAACAGCGAGGCGTAGAGAGAATCGACCGCCATGTCGCGATGGGCTTGAATCCACAGAGGGGTTTCCTCGAAGCCGGGGATCGCGCGGATCGTTTGCAGCGTGCGGCGGATGTCCCACACGCGCATGCCGTCGAGTGTCTGGCCGAGGAGGTAGAAGCGGCGCAGGCGCTGGGTTTGAGCCTTTGGGCTGCCGGTCCAGGCCGTGGGGCCGACGCCACGCGGGCAGAGGTAGGCCATGCCCCATTTGAAGTTCGTGAACATCTTCTTCTCCTGCTCGAAAGCGGTATCATCCTTCGCTGCGCCGGGGAAAACTTCGATCAGCTTGCCGAAACGCGAGTGATAGGCGGCGCAGAACTCATCCCAGCCTTCCTCATCGAGCACATTGAGCGCGACGAGTTCCAGATCCTGCGCGCGCAGGCCGTCGCGATGCACGACGTAGAGCCGCAGGCGATAGGGTGACTGGCTTTCGAAATCATACGCGGTCATGCGGATGTCATCGACTTCAGCGCTGTTTTCCTTCTGCGGATTGACGGAGGCGATCTCTTGTGGCCAGCCAGCGAAGACTTTTTCCTTCAGCGCTTTCATCCAGGCGTCTTTCTGCTTCTTCCAATCAGCCTCGTTCGTCGCTGGAGCCGGCGTTTTGGCCACAGGGACGAAAGTTTCGTCGATCTTCGTGTTGAGCTGGTCCTTGGGCAGCTCGGTGAAGACACGCAGTGATGATGGTTCGATGGTTTTCTTCGCGCCTTCGTCGATCACCTGCATGGGATCGGCCTTTTTGAGAAAGCGCTCGAACCAATGGAAGGCGCCCATGTTCAGCGGCTGCAGGTCTTTGTGCGGACCTTCAGCCACTTGCAGGCCGATGTTGGCCTCGGCACCGAGCACCGAGTAAAGTTTGCGTACGTTCTGGTAGATTCGGAACACGCCGTCGATGGGGAAGATGCTGTCCTTGTCCGTGTTCACGACCAGCAGCGGACGTGGCGCTGCGAGGGCGACCATGCGCTCGAAATCCCAGCGGTGCGTGTTCACGAAGAACATGCAGTCACAGTGTCCCTCAACACAGCCGTCGATGACTTGGTTTTGCATGTCGGTGACGCCCGCAGTGGGAGCGCTGGCCTTGATGCGCTCATCCAACGCAGTGATCCACCACGAGTACGCACCACCGCCGCTGCGGCCGGTGACACCGAAGCGGTTCTTGTCCACTTCTGTGCGAGTTTCGAGATAATCCAGCGCACGGATGCAGCTCCAGGCTTCGAGTCCCGCAGGCGTGTAACCGCGTGAATACCACCACCAGCGGTTCTTGCTGTAGGTGCCGTGATGCTCGCCGCGAATCTCGCCGAGCTGCACGGTGTCGATGATGAGGCAGACGTAGCCGTGTTTCGCGAACCAACTGCCGTGATGCTCGTAACCGGCCTTGTTGCCGAGGCTGACGCCGTCCTTCATGATGTTTGCGTGGCCGCAGACATAGAGAATGGTCGGCAGCGGCTTCTCCACCTTGTCAGGCCGGTATAAATTGGCCGTGACATACAGCCCGGGCATCGACTGGAAGTGCATTTTCTCCACGACGTAGCCGTCGCCTTTCAATTCGCCGGTCTTCACGGCCTTGAGCGGTGTTTTTTCCGGTAACGGATCGAGTCCCAGCATCTCAAACATCTGCCGGCGGTATTCGGGTGCTTTTGCTTTCCAATCATCCGCGCTTTCAATGTGGCCCACACTGTTGGTCGCGGCGATCTCGCGTGTCTGCTCCGCAAAATAGCGGTCGAGCAGCTTGTTGCCCGGCGTGTCCGGTGTTTTTTCAGGATACGGCGACGCGGCTGAGACGAACGACGTGAGCAGGCAGAGGAGCAGGGGAGTGCGCATGGCGGTGGATGCAATCCCAAACGGCATTCAAAGACAAGACTGATCGTGTTTCGAGCTCGACGGCGACGAACTGCATAAAAATTCAAATCAGCGGTTGCATAAAAACCGAGGCGTCTATATTCGCGCCCCTGTTTCCACAGACACCTGCTCGGGTGGCGGAATTGGTATACGCGCAAGACTAAGGATCTTGTGCCGAAAGGCTTAAGGGTTCGAGTCCCTTCCCGAGCACCACTGGACACCTCATGTGGATGTCGCCCTGAGGGCTTCATCGCAAGGGTGGGAGAGACTCCCGGATGAAGAATGAATCTGTGTAAAAGGGGTAAACCGAGATCGTGCGCAAGGATGCACCCGGCGGGTCGCGTATAGGAAGAGCCTTCGTGCCTGGACGGGGGCTGGTCGTCGTCTTTGAACTGCGCATGATGCTCCGCAAAACACGGAGCAAGTTCTTGCCAGCAAATTTCGACTCGCTAGAATTCCCGGCTTTACCCGCCCCGGACCAACCACCCGACATTAATCTCACATGCCTCCATCCTTCCTCCTGCAAAACGGAATCGCCCTTTCGATCGCCCTGTCCATCGTGGGACTGGCGTTTGCCCTGATTCTGATCCGCAAAGTCGTCGGTGCAGATGCTGGCAACGAAAAGATGCATGCCATCGCCAGCGCGATCCAGCAGGGGGCGAAAGCCTACCTCAACCGTCAGATCTTCGCGGTGAGCCTCATCGCCGTGATCATCTTCGCGGCGATCTGGTATCTGCGGGATGGACTGACCGCCGCAGGCTTTGTGGTCGGGGCTGTGTGTTCACTGGCCGCCGGATACATCGGCATGATGGTCGCGGTGCGTGCCAATGTGCGCACGGCACAAGCGGCATCGGTCAGCAGCCACTCGGCGCTGAAGGTGGCCTTCAACGGTGGAGCGGTCACAGGTCTGCTCGTGGTGGCGCTCGGACTGCTCTCGGTTGGCGTGTTCTATCTGATCGTCAAGGGCATGACACACGGCTCCGTCAACGCCGGCAAGCATGCGATCGACTCGCTCGTCGGTCTTGCGCTGGGCAGCTCTCTCATCAGCGTTTTTGCCCGTCTCGGCGGTGGCATCTACACCAAGGCGGCCGACGTGGGCGCTGATCTCGTTGGCAAGAACGAGCAGAATCTCAATGAAGACGACCCGCGCAATCCGGCGACCATCGCCGACAACGTGGGTGACAATGTGGGTGACTGCGCCGGCATGGCGGCGGACGTGTTTGAAACCTATGCGGTGAGTTTGATCGGCGGAGTGCTTGTGGGTCATCTGACCGTGGGCACCGATGCGGCGGTGATTTATCCTTTCGTGCTCTGTGGGCTTGCCATCATCGCCTCGCTCATTGGCATCGGCTGGGTGAATTTTGTGAAGCAGGAGGCGACGGCGGCGCTTGTATGTGGCGTGGCGGTTTCCGGCATCATCGCCTCCGCCTTGTTCTGGTGGGCCACTTCCTCGATCTTCGGCGCTTCGCTGAAAATCGGCGCTCTTGAGGTTCCGAGCGTGAACATCTTCTACTGCGCGGCCGTCGGCTTGATCATGACGCTGCTCGTCGTGTGGATCACCAACTACTACACCAGCACGCATCACAAGCCGGTGCGTATGATCGCGAAGGCCTCCGAAACCGGCCACGCCACGAACATCATTGCCGGTATCAGCATCGGGAATCAGGCCACGCTGCTGCCTGTGCTGGCCATCGCGGCCTCGATCTGGGGCTGTTTCGACCTCGCGGGGCTGTATGGCATCGCGATTGCTGTTGTTTCGATGCTGAGCCTTTCCGGCATCATCATCTCGCTCGACGCGTTCGGCCCGATCACGGACAACGCGGGCGGCATCGCCGTCATGTCCGGCCTGCCAGAGAGTGTGCGCAAGATTACCGACGAACTCGATGCCGTGGGCAACACCATGAAGGCCGTGACCAAGGGCTATGCCATCGCCAGCGCCGGTCTGGCCGCAATGGTGCTGTTTGGCTCCTACGTGGAGGATTTGCAGGCCTTTGTCGGCCACAAGGTGAGCTTTGACTTGATGGATCACCGGGTCGTGATCGGCATGTTCATCGGCGGCCTGCTGCCATTCCTCTTCACCTCCTTTTGCATGAGTGCCGTGGGCAACGCCGCGGGTGCTGTCGTGCGCGAAGTGCGCCGCCAGATCACCGCGAAGCCCGGCATTCTCAATGGCACCGACATTCCTGACTACGCACAGTGCGTTGGCATCGTCACCAGTGCCGCTTTGCGTCAGATGATTCTTCCAGCGCTGCTGCCGCTGGTTTTTGTGATTGGAATGGCCTATGTCGGCATGGAGGCGCTTGGTGGCGTGCTCATCGGCACGATTGTCACCGGCTTGTTCATCGGCATCTCGATGACCAGCGCCGGCGGAGCCTGGGACAATGCGAAGAAATACATCGAGGAAGGCAATCACGGCGGCAAAGGCAGTTTTGCACACCAGGCCGCTGTCACCGGCGACACCGTGGGCGATCCCTACAAGGACACCGCCGGACCTGCCGTGAACCCGATGATCAAGGTGGTGAACATCCTTGCCATCCTCATCATCCCGATCGTCTTCAAAGCCGCCGTGAAGTGATGGGAATCAGCGTTTGATTCCCTGCGGCCGGGAAGCACTATAAAAGCCGCGACGTGACCGCATACCCCGACAAAAACCTGCGCATCGCCATCACCGGCTCCCTGGTGGTGCATGCGCTGCTGTTTTTGGTGCTGGCGTGGATGTTTGCAGGCGAGGCGGCCCGCAGGCTGTGGCAGCAGGCCATGGCGCAGCCAAAGGAAAAGGAGGTCACTTTGTTGTTCCCGGAGCAGATCATTCCCGAGCCGCCGCCGATGCTGCCACCGCCGCCGCAGAAAAAGGAGATCTACATCCGCACCGCGCAGAACGAGCGCACGGACGCCGCGCCGAAGAACGCCGCCTTCATCTCCGACCGCAACACAAAGGCCGCCACGGTCAAGGCACCGTTTCCCGACGGCACTGAGCCGCTGCCGACCATGGACGGCCTCAAACTGCCCACGCGTGAGCTGGCGGATCGCGATCATCGTGACGGTGAGTTGAAGGACGACGCGCGGCCCAAGGCTCCCAAGGGAGCGCCGGCCATGTTGCAGCCGCAACCGCAAACGCCGCCCACGCCGCCATCGATCGTGAAGCCGAAGGATGCCGCTCCGCCTCCACAGCCCGTGGCTCCGCCGCAGGTAGTCGCCAAAGCGGTGCCGGAATCGACGCCATTGACCAAAATGATGGAAGAAGCGGACAAAGCTTTGGCTAGTGTGGAGAAAAACCGGCTCACCATCGAGGTGAAGAAAGCCGAGGCCACGCCTGACACCCCGCCGATGCCACAAACGCCCGCTCCGCAGACGCCTCCGGCGCGCGAAACCGCCCAGGCCATGCCGGAGTCACCGCAGCAGCAGCCAGTGCCAAAGGCGCTGCCGGTGCTGGATGATCCGACCACGCGCACCACACGCAATCAGGATCCCGACGCCTTCACCCCGTTCACGCGCACCACGCAGACGAAGGGCACTATTTCCAATCGTGGCACCGAGGCCGCGGTCGATGCCGAGGAATCGCCGAAGGGCCGCTACATCCGCCAGGTCACCGGCCAGGTGGAGAAGAAATGGCACCTCTATCGCCTGTTGCGTCGTGACGGCGTCACCTACGGCAGCCTTGAAATCGTCTTCTACGTCAACAAAAAGGGCAAGGTGGAGGGGCTTCGCGTGGTGAACGACAAGGAGTCCAACCCGGTGCTCACCGGCTTCACCTTGCAGGCGATCCGTGATGCGGTAATTCCGCCCATTCCCGCCGACGTGATCCCCACGCTCCCCATGAATGACCAGGAGCGTCTGAAAATTGAATACAATGTCCTCATTTACTGACCTCATCCTCGCCTCGCCTCTGCTCGCAGCCGCTGAAAAGACCGCACCTTCTGGCATCCAGCTTGTCTGGGATTTCCTCGCCACCGGCGGGTTCGTCATGGCGCTCATTGTTTTGTGCTCCATGGCAGCTATCGGCGCATCGATCCTCGCTTGGTTGCAATTGCGCGAGCAGGTCATCATGCCGAATGCGGTTGTCAGCCAGCTTCGTTCCATTCCGAACTATGCGGTGAAGGGAGATATCCGGCCGCTGCAGGACTTTTTGGAACGGGATGGCTCCATGCTCTCCCGCCTCGGCTCCATGGCCATCAGCGGTGCTTTCACCAGCAAGCAGGAGTGTCATGCCGCCTGTGATATCAAGGCGCGCGAAGAGATCCACCGGCTGGAGTCCGGCATCCCGCTGCTGGAGGTGATGGTCACCGTCGCGCCGCTGCTCGGACTGCTCGGCACCACAGCCGGTCTCGTCGGCATGTTCTCCGCCTTCGGCACGGGTGGCGATGGCTCCCCTGACACCGCCGTCATCGCCCATGAGATTGGTGTGGCGCTGCGCTGTACTATCGCGGGTTTGTTCGTCGCCGTGCCTTCCGTGCTCGCGCACACTTACTTCGTCCGCCGTCTCGATGCCCTCGCTGTGCGTGTCGAATCTGTCATGCAGGAGACCATCCAGCATTTTTATCAGCACTTTGAGGTGCAGCGTCCGAACTCCTGATCCCTCGCACGCACCGCCACCATGAACCTGCGCCCACGCCGCCGCCCGGTGCCGATGATCCCCATCGTGTCGCTCATCGACATCATGGTCATCCTGCTGATCTTCTTCGTCGCCACCACCACCTTCAAAAAGGAGAAGACGCAGGTGAAGATCACCCTGCCGGAGTCGAAATCTCTCGGCGGTGCAACGCAGGCACCCGAATCACGTGTCGCCATCAGCATCACCAAGGAGCAGAAAATCTTCCTCGATGGCAAGCCGGTTGATCTCGACAAGCTCGCCATTGCCATCACCTCGCTCAAGGATTCCAAGCCCGGCATGAAGCTTGAACTCCAGGCCGACACCACCGCCGCGCTCGGCGTGCTCGTCAAAGTCTGGGACTCGTTGCGCGAGGCCGGTTACAGCATCAATGACGTGCCGGCGCGCATCCAGCGCGCGCCGGGTTCGTAGCCGCGTCCGCCTACCGCTTCGCCCTCGTGTAATGCACGTACGGCTCAAACTTGAAATGCGTCGGCATGATGATGCCGCGTTTGCCGAGGATGGAGGTTTTGTTTTCCTCGACCTCGAAGCCCGGATGGCCGACCCAGGCCCACTGCCAGCCTTCGTTGGCGATGAATAGGCCCCCGCGTTCATGGCCGTCGCGAATGATTCCTGTGGTTTTCAGTCGTTCGGGCGCCACGTAGTAGGTGCCCTTGGCTGATTGCGCCTCGGGTTGGTACAAGCCGGCGGGCAGGGTGAGCTTGCCGTCCTTGTGGGTGCATTCCACCGCCTGTGCCACGATGATGCCCGGGGTTCCCGGTGCGCAATTTTCCAGATCCTTGGTGGCACAGGAAAGGAGCAGACTGGAGGCAAGGGCGGAGAGCAGCAGGTGTTTCATGGCTGGTGGTTGGGAGGATGGTGGAGCTAAGGGGATTCGAACCCCTGACCTCTTCATTGCGAACGAAGCGCTCTACCAACTGAGCTATAGCCCCCTTTGTTTAACAGGGTCCGGTGAGCAGGACGGACTCGTCATGCGTCGAACCGCTGGCGATTATGGGGTGTTCAATCATTCCGGCAAGCTGATTTGTCGGCGTTTGGAGTGGAACGAAAAAGTTTCGTGGCAACGTGGCCTTCCGCATGTGGCCGGCAATGTCAAAGCAGCGCGAGGACGGCCTCCAGATGCTGCTCCGGCTTCACCTTCTCCAGGATGGCGGCGATTCTGCCGTCCTTGTCGATCACGAAGGTGCTGCGCTCCGTGCCATTGTATTTTCTGCCATACAGGCTCTTCTCCACCCACACCCCGTAGGCGTTCACGATCTCCTTGTCCTCGTCCGCGATGAGCGGGAAGGGGAGTTCATGCTTCTGGATGAATTTCGCATGGCTCGTGATCGAGTCGGTGCTCACGCCAAACACCAGAGCCTTTTTGGAAATTTGCTTCCAGCCATCGCGCAAGCCGCAGGCCTGCTTCGTGCAGCCGGGCGTGTCATCCTTCGGGTAAAAGTAGAGCACCACGTTCTGTCCTTGGAGCTGGCTTAACGTCACGGTGTCTCCCGCTGTGTGACTGCCTCCGATGACGGGTGCGGTGAAGTCAGGTGCTTTGGAGTTGAGTGCGGGTTTGCTCATGGCATCGGCTTACGCCGCTTCAAGCGCGCTGGATGCCCAGCGCATGTGCCAGCGTCTGCGCGAAGCTGTAAAACAACCACACGTAAAACACCCAGCCGATGACGATGAACAGGACGATCATGGCAAACAGGAGGACGAGGCCGGCGTAGAAGCGCAGGGTACTGCGCTTCACCTGATCTTTTTGACCGGCCTGCCAGGTGGTGAGGAGGCTGAGATTGCGGGCGTTGGATTTAAAGAACGCCGATCCGACAGCTCCGAGACCGGGGATGAGGCCGAGGAGGAAGTTCAGGCCCATGTTCATCGTCATGCGCAGGAAGACCGGGACGGAGACGCCGCTGCGCAGCGCATCGAGCAGGATGATGACTCCCGCGCCCGAGGCCACGGTGTCGCCCACGCCGGGAATCAGCGCGAGGATGGGATCGAGGCCGATTTTGAAGTTGGTGCCTGGAATGCGCAGCAGCTCGTCGAGATACTTCGCGAGGATGCGTGCCGTGGCCCTCTCAGTGGGATCTTTGCTGGCCGCCAGCCTAGCCGCGATGGGATTGAGCGGCGGTGGCACCACTTCATCCACTTTGAGTTCTGGAGTCGGAAGAGGCATGGCGGGGAGAAAATGACGAAACCAGAATGACGAATGATGAATTCGACAGTCACTAGCTCTTGCTTGGCAGATCGACGAGCATCTGGGCGTTGCTGGGGTAGCGCTCGAGCAGGGAGATGACGCGCTGGATGGCCTCAATGGGCTTGTGACCGGCGAGACCGCGGCGCAGCATGTGGATCTTGTCGAGCTGGAAGGTCTGGAGAAGCAGTTCCTCGCGGCGTGTGCCGGATTTGAAAATGTTCACGGCGGGGAAGACGAACTGCTCCGCGATCTTGCGATCAAGCACGAGCTCCATGTTGCCGGTGCCTTTGAACTCCTGGAAGATGAGGTCGTCCATGCGGCTGCCGGTTTCGATCAGCGCGGTGCCGAGGATGGTGAGCGAGCCGGCGGTGCGCGTGTTGCGCGCGGCGGCGAACAGGCGGCGGGGAATCTCCAGCGCGCCGACACCAACGCCACCGCTCATGGTGGCGCCGCTCTTGGCGGTGTTGTTGAAGGCGCGGGCCATGCGGGTGATGGAATCCATGAGCATGAAGACGTGCTCGCCGCACTCGACGAGGCGCTTCGCACGCTCAATGGCGAAGGCGGAGATGCGCGTGTGGTTCTTCACGTCCTGGTCGTTGTTGCTGGCGAAGATTTCGGCCTGAGGCAGGATCCGCTTGAACTCGGTGACTTCCTCGGGGCGCTCATCGACGAGCAGGATCATCAAATGCACGCCAGGATGGTTCTCTGCCACGGCCTCGGCGATGTGCTGAAGCATGGTGGTCTTCCCGGCGCGTGGAGGCGCCACAATCAAACCGCGCTGGCCACGTCCAACAGGTGTCATCATGTCGATGACGCGTGTGGTGAGGCGGTCTTTGCCAGTTTCAAGCTGGTAGCGCTTGTTGGGGTTCACGGCCTTGAGTTCTTCGAACAAGGGCAGATCGCGCATCAAATGGGGATTGCGTGCGTTGACCTCGGTGACTTCGGTGACCTGCGGGCCGCGGCTGCCTTTGCATTGCACGCCGTTGATGTGCATGCCCTCGCGCAATCCATATTTGCGGATGAACTCGGGCGCGATGAACGCATCCTGCGGATGCTGGGCAAAGGAGCGGTCTCTCTGGCGCAGGAAGCCGTAGCCCTTGGGGGACATTTCGAGGATGCCGTTGGCAGGCTCCGGCGGCCCAAGCGGCTTTTCCGGCTCGGGTTCGTGGTACTGGCTGCTCTGGGCCTGATGATGCGGCGCTTCACGCTCGCGATGGCCGCCATTCTGGCTGTTTTGTCCGCTCGGCTCGCGGCCGGAGCGGCGCTGGGAATCGCGTTCGGCGCGGCGCTGCTTCCAGCGCTCAAACTTGGCCTTGCGGCGCTCTTTGGCCGTCATCGGGCGAGGCTTGCCATTTTCATCGAGAACCATGTAGCGTGGCAGGCCGGATTCACCGCCAGACGCGCCCGTCTCGTTGCTATCGTTCTCCTGATCGTCATCAGAGTCCTCATTGGACACAGCAGCTTGCGGCGGCGTGGCGGGCTCTGGAGCCGCGATGACGGGAGCAGGAGGCGGGGCTGTGACAACGGGGGCGGGCGCAATCACCGGCTCTGGAGCCACAGCCACTTCCGCAGGGGCTT
>CAMCWM010000171.1 GCA_945882215.1 Akkermansia muciniphila
CAGCTTCGGCAAGGCCAGCCCCGAAGCCTACGAGCGTCTTCTGCTCGATGCGATGGCTGGCGACGCCACTCTGTTTGCCCGTCGTGACGAAGTCGAGAACGCCTGGAAGTTCATCGACGAAATCGAACACGCCTGGCACAAGTCCGACACCCCGCCGCCGATGCACGAATACCCCGCCGGAAGCTGGGGGCCGAAGGAAGCGGACGATCTGCTCCGTGCCGATGGTCGCGAATGGCGGCTGCTTTGATTTGGGAGGATTCCAACCATGCCTTCAGCCATCCTCAACGAATCCGACCTCGGCCGCCTCGGCCTCGAAACGCCCATCTCGCGCATCGATCGTGCCTTGAAACAGCTCTGGGAAGGCGACGAGGCCAAAACGCGTGCCTCGCTCATCAATCTGGCGATCTACACGGAAGACAGCAGCCTGCTCGCCGCTGACAACGACCTGCTCGAGCACGTCGCCGCCGAACACGCCTGCCGCGCCCTGCTCATTCTCGCACTGCCCGAGTCACAGCCGCCGCGTGCACGTGCGTGGATTCAGGCGCTGTGCCGCCCGTATCAAGGCAAGCAAACCGTGTGCAGCGAGCAGCTCAGCTTTGTCCTCGAAGGTGGTGATGCCGCGCAGGTGCAAAACATCGTCTTCGCCCATCTCGACAGCGATCTCCCGCTCGTCGTCTGGTGGCAGGCGGACATCACACAGCATTTCGAAGAGCGCTTTTACTCGCGCATCGACACACTCATCATCGACAGCAGCCGCTGGAGCGATCCCGCACGTCAGTTCGACGCGCTGCTGGCCGCCATGAGCGCCGAAACCGCCGACTTCGACGTGCGCGATCTCGCCTGGACACGCTCGCACTTCATGCGCACCGCGCTCGCCAGTTGCTTCCAGGACGCCGCCGCGCGGCACAACCTTCCGAAACTCAGAACGCTGCGCATCACCCATCTCAAAGGCCAGCGCACTTCCGCGCTGCTGCTCGCCGCATGGATCAATCAACGTCTCCAGACCTCGCTTCAGCTCGATTTCATCGAGACAGACACCGGCCCCGCCCTGCAAAGCCTCATCCTTGAAGGCGATGGAGTGCGCAGCGAGGTGCGCCGCGACTGTGACTCGTCCTTCTTCCATGTCTGCGCCACCTGTGGCCAGCACCGCCACGAGGAAGTCCTTCCTGCCGACGTGGACAGCGATGCCGAACTGGTCAGCGAACAGCTCTCCCGCTTTCACGGCAGCACGCTCTACTCCAGCATGCTTCCTTTCGTCCGCAGCATGCTAAACTAATCCTCCTCTTACTCGTTCTCCTACTCCTACTCCCTTTCTGAATGTCTTCCGGCCCTCGTTTCAGGGAGTAGGAGTAAGAGGAGGAGAAAGATTCAATCCATCACATGCGCCCCTGGCTCCACCTCGCTCGTGTCTCCAACCTGCCCACGGTCTGGACGAATGTCACCGCCGCCTGGCTCCTCGCTGGCGGCACATTCACAGAACCACGTCTCTACTGGCTCATCCTCGCCGGTTCGCTGCTCTACACCGGCGGCATGATTCTCAACGACGCTGCCGATGTGAACTTCGACCGTGAACATCGCAAAGATCGCCCCATCCCCAGCGGACAAGTCGGGCTGAATGCTGCGTGGATTGCCTGCATCCTCATGCTGCTTGGCGGGGCTACGCTTGCCACATGGTTTGGTGCCAATCCGCGCATCACCGCCTTGCTCGTGGCCTCCATTGTCTTCTACGATCTCTACCACAAGCAGTGGGCCGGCTCCGTCATCATCATGGGCGCATGCCGCATGCTCCTTTATTTGATGGCTGCCAGCGCCGCGCCCGCCGCCGCCCTGCCTGCCGCCGTCGCCCTCGGCTGCTACGTTGTCGGCATCACCATCGCCGCACGTTTGGAGCACAAAAACGGCGTCCTGCCCGCCACTTCGTCCATGCTGGCGCTCGCGCTGCTCTACACGCCTGGGATCGTCTTTGCGATGCGGTTTGCCTCGGCGGGCGGTTATCCGATGCAGCTCGTCATCCTTGCCGCCTTTGCCATCCTCATCGCTTACGCCACGCAAATGCTGCGTAAAGGCGGTCCCGCCATCGGCCAGGCCGTTGGCACATTGCTCGCGGGTATCGCCATCGTCGATGCCCTCGCCGTTTCCACGGTTTCCACCACGATTGCCCTCGGATTCGTCGCGCTGGCTCCTCTGCTGCGTTTCTGGCAGCGCTGGGTGGCGGCAACGTAAAACGAGTTAGAAAACTCGTTCCACGTCCGTTCATGGTTTCCCTTTGACCTCCAAGCCGCTTGCAGGCAAAGAACCCGCCCCCAATGCTGGAGAAACAAATCAGGCTCGAACACACCCATCGCATCTTGTTCACGAGAGAAGTCTTCGCGCCCCGGAACAACACGATCCGCGATCTCCTCAAGCTCGACCAGCCGCACAAGCTCCCGCGCGTCCTCGTCTTTGTCGATGAGGCCGTCGCTAACGCGAATCGCGATCTCATCGACGACATTGTCGGTTACGGTGAAGCCCATGCGGAGACCTTCACGCTGACAGACACTCCCATTGTCATTCCCGGTGGAGAGTCCTGCAAAAACGACCTGCGCCTCGTCGAGTGCTGCTGGGATGCCATCAATGAGGCGGCGCTGGACCGTCACAGTTACGTCTTCGTCATCGGTGGTGGCGCGGTGCTCGATCTCGTCTGTTTCGCCGCTTCCACGGCTCATCGTGGCATCCGTCACGTGCGTTTTCCCACCACCACGCTCAGCCAGGGCGACGGCGGTGTTGGTGTGAAGAACGGCGTGAACTACTTCGGCAAAAAAAACTGGATCGGCAGCTTCGCTGTCCCCTACGCCGTGGTGAATGACTTCGCCTTCCTCGAGTCGCTGCCCAAACGCGAGCGCCGCAACGGCATCATCGAGGCCATCAAAGTTTCACTCATTCGTGACCGTGCCTTCTTTGAGCAAATCGAGAGTATGGCCGACGATCTCGCCGCGCTGAAGCAGGAGGCGCTCGAAAGAGTCATCCAGCGCAGCGCCGAGTTGCACGTCGAGCACATCGCCACCGGCGGCGACCCCTTTGAACTCGGCTCCGCCCGTCCGCTCGACTTTGGCCACTGGGCCGCGCACAAATTGGAGCAGATTTCCAAGTTTGCCGTCGCGCATGGCGAGGCCGTCGCCATCGGCATGGCCGTCGATCTCGTTTATTCGCGCATGCAGGGCATCTTGGATGCTGAGACCTGCGAGCGCGTGCTTCAGCTCATCGAGCGCATCGGTTTCGCCACCTTCTCCCCGCACCTCCTCGACACCGGCAGAAGCGGTGAGCCCGCCATCCTTGAAGGCCTCGAAGAATTCCGCGAACACCTCGGCGGCGAGCTGACCGTCACCCTTGTGCCGAAGATCGGTGAGAAGGTGGAAGTCCACGAAATGAACCGCGTGAAGATCCTCAACGCTCTCGTGGAGCTGAAACAGCGCGGTCAACCCGGCGCTTGACGGTTTCACATTCATCGCGTTCAATCGCGATTGTCCATGAAGCTCACGCGTTCCGCACGCATCACCCTCAGCCTCGTCGCTCTTTTCGCGATGACTTGGGTGCATGTGTTCAAGCCTGCACGCGGCTTCGAATGCGACTGCGGTGACGCGCCTGCTTTCACGCTCCACGAACACTGCCACGGTGAGCATCCTGACGCCTGTCATGAGCATGACGAGGAAGAATCACCCTTTCATGATCATGACGATGATGGGGACTCGCACCACCACACGGCGCTGATCGACTCCCTGCTCGCCCTCAAGGCTGATTCCAGCGTCTTTGCAAGCGTTGCGGCCACCACGCCGGTGATTTTGTCCGTTATCACACTTCCTCCGGTTGTTCATGCTGAACAGCCCGCGCCGCGTCACATCGCTGCGCATCCAGATGGCCGACGATGGCCGCAGGTACTCTCGCGTACCATCGCATTGCGGGTTTGAGATCACGCCACGCCGCCATTCCACGATGAATGGCAGGCGTTTTAGCGTCCCCATCATAGGCACGACTATTTTCGTGCCTCGAAACTCCAACCCGCATTTCCATGTACCGATCATCCCTTCTTTTCCTCCTGGTTTTCGCCAGCACCGCCGCACAGGCGCTCACATTGCCGCTCTCCGGCATCGCCACCCGCGTTCGCAGCCATCATCCCATGCTTAAAGCGGCGCGCCTCGCCGTTGAGGAAGCACGAGGACGGCAGCTTGGCAGCGGCAGGCTCGCCAATCCGACACTGGAGACCAGTTTCCAAAACGAAAGCCGTGCCAGCCCTCGCACGATGATGTTTGGCATCGACCAGTCGTTTCCGATCACGAAACGCCTCAGTCTCGAAAAGCGGCTCACCAGTCAGCTCGTCACCGCCGCCGAACTCGAAGTGCTTGATGCGGAACGTCGTCTCATCGCTGAAGCGCGCAGTCACGCGATCAAGATCGCCGCCCTTGAAAAACAGCGCACGCTGCGCCAGCAGCAGACCGAGCTCGCGAAGAAGCTTTCCGAGTTCGCCAAAAGCCGCGCCGAGAAAGGTGAGTTGTCGCCGCTCGATGCCGCGCAGGCCCAGGTCGATGCCCAGCGCCTGCTCCTCGAAGCACGCCGGCTCGAAACCGAAAGCATCAGCCTCCGTGGTGCCTTGAAACCAATGCTGGGCGTCGCTCCGCGTGACTCGCTCATCATCAGCGGCGATCTTCCGTCGCTCGTCATGCCGGGGATCACGCCGTGGCAGCAGCGTGCCGACTACCAGCTCGCTCAAACCAAAATCAGCGCCGCACACACCGACGCCGCGCTGGCTCATTCCAAGCGTCTGCAAGACGTCAGCGCCGGGTTCTTTGCCGCGCGTGAAGGTCAGGATCAACCGGCGGGCAATCGCGAGAACACCGGCTTCATCGGCTTCCGCGTTTCCATCCCGCTGCCCTTCTGGAATCGCAACCAAGGCGAGATTGCCGAGAAGAAAGCCGCTGCTGAGCGCCAGCGTCTTGAAGCAGAAGCGCTCGGGACGCAAATCGCCAGCGAGGCCGACACCGCTCGTCGCGAGATGCAGGCCAATGCTGATCTCGCCCGCGAAACCCGCGACAAGCTGCTGCCGCTCGTGCTGGAACAGACCGCGAAGCTCGAAAAAGCCTACGAGACCGGCCAGACCGATCTCCTCACCGTGCTGCGCGCCCGCGAGCAACGCCTCCAGCTCGAAGCTGCCGCGCTGGATGCCGTGCGGGACTTTCACCTCGCCCGCATCCGCTACGAAGCCGCCACTGGCTCCCAACATTGAACCTCTGTTTCGACTTCCCTATGAAATCTCTTTTGATTCTGCTTCTCACCGTCACAGCGCTCCACGCCGCTGATCCCAAGGCCAAAGACAACCTCATCATCCTCGACGAGACCCGCGTCAAAAATCTTGGCATCCAGTTGGTCGAGGCTGAGGAGACGGTGTTTGAAAAAACCATCTTCGCTCTCGGCCACATCGAGGTGCTGCCTGGAAAAAAAGCCATCGTCAGCAGCCGCATTCCGGGCCGGGCGTTCTCGGTACTCGTGATTCCGCATCAGGAGGTCGATGTCGATGCCGAGGTCGCGTGGGTGGAGAGCCGCCAGCCGGGTGATCCACCACCCGTGATCAAACTCACCGCACCGATCAGCGGCATGGTCTCCAAAGTGAACATCGCGCCAGGCCAGCCCATCTCGCCGGATCAGGAACTGATCGAAATCATTGATCTGAGCACGATTGAAGCCGCCGCCAGCGTGCCGCAGCACCTCGCCGGGCAGTTGAAGGTGGGATTGAAGGCGCACATCCGGGTCAGTGCGCTGCCGGACAAGGTTTTCGAGGCCACGCTCGCTCACATCGCCGCCACGGCGGATGAAAACAGCGGCACCATCGAAGCGGCCTTTCATGTGGCGAATCCTGACAAGCTGCTGCGTCCGGGGATGCGCGCGGAGTTCAGCATCGCCACCAGCAAGCGGGAGAATGTGATGTCCATCCCGCGTGAAGCCATCCAGGGCGATGCTGGCGGACGCTTCGTCTATGTGGCGGACTATGGCTTGAAGAATGCCTTTGTGAAAACCGAGGTGAAGACCGGCGAGATGAATGACAGCCGCGTGGAGATCAGCAGCGGACTCCTTCCCGGTGATGAAGTCGTCATTCGTGGAGCCTACATGCTCGGCTTTGCAGGCAAAGGCAGCGTCTCGCTGAAAGAAGCGCTGGATGCGGCGCACGGTCATCCGCACAACGACGACGGTACCGAGATGAGCAAAGAAGACGTCGCCAAGAAATCCGACGGTGAGCACGACCATGCACACGGCGGCTCTGGATTTAACAATCTGACCCTCTTCTTCGCCAGCACGAGCGGGCTGCTGCTCATCCTGCTGATCGTCAGCTTCACGTTCCGCAACCGTGCCACCGCCTGAGGCCATGCTGAATTCACTCATTCGCTTTTCGCTCCGCAGCCGTCCCATGGTGCTGGCGGTGTGCATGCTGCTTGTTTTCACCGGCTGGCAGGTTTTGCAGCAGCTCCCGGTGGAGGTGCTGCCGGACATGACGAAGCCCACCGTGACCATTCTCACGGAATGTCCCGGCCTCGCTCCTGAAGAAGTCGAGGTGCTCGTCACGCAACCCATCGAGGCGACGCTGCAAGGCATCGCCGGACTCGACCGCTTGCGCTCGAATTCGGACGTGGGCTTGTCGCTTGTCTTCACCGAGTTCAACTGGGGCACAGAGATTTATCGTGCCCGCCAGATGGTGCAGGAGCGCTTGCAAGCTGCGGTTGGTAATCTCCCTGCGGGCATCCAGCCGGGCATGACGCCCGTGTCCTCGCTCATGGGCGAAATCCTCCTCGTCGGCGTACGCAGCACGGATGGCAAGATCGCGCCGATGGACCTGCGCACGCTGGCCGACTGGACGATCCGTCGTCGGTTGCAAAGCATCGGCGGTGTGGCGGAGGTGCTGACGATTGGTGGTGGGGTGAAGCAAGTGCATGTGCTGCCAGACCCGCAAAAGCTCATTGCGCATGGTGTGTCGTTTGAGGAGCTGGAAAAAGCCGTCGCGCTCGCGGCCAACAACTCCACCAGCGGCTACCTCACCACCGGCACGCAGGAGATCATGGTGCGCAATCTCGGCATGACGACGAATTTCGCTGACATCGGCCGCACGGTCATCAAGACCATCCACGACCGGCCCATCCTCGTCAGCGATGTCGCGCGGCTCGAAAACGGCATCCAGCCCATGCGTGGCGATGCCAGCGTGAACGGCACGCGCGGTGTGATCCTCAGCGTGGATAAAGCGCCCGGCTTCGACACGCTGAAGCTCACTTCGCAGATCGAAACCGCGCTGGAAGAACTCAAGCCTTCTCTGCCACCCGGCGTGGAGATCGAGATCATGTTCCGTCAGGGCGACTTCATCGGCCATGCCATCCACAACCTCAAAGAGGCCATCCGTGACGGCGCGATCATGGTCACCATCGTGCTGTTCCTCTTTTTGCTGAACTTCCGCACCACCGCCATCACGCTCACCGCGCTGCCACTGTCGTTCGCCATCACGATCCTCGTTTTCAAATGGTTCGGCGTCACGGTGAACAGCATGACCCTCGGCGGACTTGCCGTCGCCATTGGCATGGTGGTGGATGATGCCATCGTCGATGTGGAAAACGTCTTCCGAAGGCTACGTGAGAACGCCTCCCTGCCCACGCCGAAGCCCAAGCTAGAAGTCATCGCCTCCGCTTCCGGTGAGGTGCGAAACTCCATCCTCTATGCCACCATCCTCGTCATCCTCGTCTTCGTGCCGTTACTCGCGCTGGAGGGCATCGAAGGCTGCCTGTTCCGCCCCATCGCCATCGCTACGATCACCAGCATGGCGGCTTCGTTTGTCGTCAGTCTCACGGTGATTCCAGTGCTGTGTTCCTTGCTCTTGCATCCCAAAGCGGGTCATGCGCACAAGGACGGCTTTTTGGTCCGCGGTCTGAAATGGACCGTGCGTCAGACCTTCCTGCGCCTCGCCTTTGCGCAGCCGTTTCTCGTGCTCGCCGTCACCGGCATGATGCTCATCGCCGCGTTCATGCTTTACCCCATGATGGGCAAGGAGTTCCTGCCCACCTTCAATGAAGGTAGTGCCACCATCTCACTCGCCAGCGCTCCAGGCACCTCACTGGCGCAGTCGAACGATGTCGGCGATGTCGGCGTGCGTCTGCTGCAAAGCATCGAAGAAGTTCATAGCGTGGGTCGCCGCGCCGGACGTGCCGAAAAGGACGACCACGTCATGCCGGTGAGCGTGAATGAGTTCGATGTGGAGTTCAAAGAAGGCGGACGTCCGCGCACGGAGGTCTTCCAGGAGATTCGCGAAAAGCTCAGCACCATCCCCGGCACCTTTCTCAATGTCGGCCAGCCCATCGGCCATCGTCTCTCGCACATGCTCAGCGGTGTTTCGGCAAAGATCGCTGTGAAGATCTTCGGCCCCGAACTCGATGTGCTGCGAGAAAAAGGCGGCCAGATCCGCGACATCGCCAAAACCATCCCCGGTCTGGCCGATGTGAACCTCGAAGCCCAAGTGCCCATTCCGCAGATCAAGATTGAGGTGAACCGCGAACGCGCCACCGCCTACGGCGTGCAGCCCGGTGCGGTGAATGAGCAGCTCTCCAGCCTGATCGGCGGCAAGGTGCTCACCGAACTTCGCGAAGGCCAGCGCACCGTCGATCTGCTGCTGCGCCTGCCGCCCGAGTGGCGTGATTCGCCGGAGAAAATCAGCGAACTGCTCATCGAGACCGGCAGCGGACTGCGTGTGCCTCTGCGCCTCGTCGCCGATGTGCGCGAGAGCAAAGGGCCGAACGTCATCAACCGGGAAAACACCCAGCGCCGCATCGTCATCGGCGCGAACACCAGTGAGCGTGATCTCGGCGCGCTCGTCACTCGATTGCAAAACGAAGTCACCGCCAAAGTGAAACTGCCCACTGGCTACTTCATCAGCTTCGAGGGCGAATTCAAAGCACAGCAGGCGGCGGCGAAGCGCATCGGCCTGTACTCCATCCTCGTCTTCATCGTCATCGCCATGCTGCTCTTTGGTTACTTCCGCAGCGCCTCACTCGCCGCGCAGGTGCTCATCAACATCCCGCTCGCGCTCATGGGAGGCCTCGCGCTGACCTGGGTGCTCATCAACAACATCAGCATCGCCACACTCGTCGGTTTCATCGCCGTCGCCGGTGTCGCCGCGCGCAACAGCATCATGATGCTCAGTCATTACCTGCACCTCATGAAGCACGAGGGCGAAGGCTTCACCCGCGCCATGATCGAGCGCGGCACACTGGAGCGACTCGTTCCCGTGTTGATGACCGCTCTCAGCGCCGGCATCGCGCTCGTGCCGCTCGTGCTCGCCGCCGGTCAGCCGGGCAAGGAAATCCTGCATCCCGTGGCCGTCGTCATCGTCGGCGGACTCGTCTCCTCCACGTTGCTCGACCTTGTCGTCACGCCCGCTGTCTTCTTCCTCTTCGGCAAAAAAGCCGCCGAGAAAGCGCTGCGCCTCGATGCGGCTGCATCGCATTAATCATTCCCAACCCAACAAACACCATGAAAACACACATCCTCACCATCACCCTCCTGCTCGCCGGTCTCGGCCTTGCCCATGAAGCCGTCACCATCGGCCCGAATGGCGGTCGCGTCCTCTATGTGGATTCCAGCACCACGCCGAATGTCGAAGTCATCGTCAACAGAGAAGGCCGCGCCGAGATCAGCCTGCTCGACAAAGACCGCAAGCCCATCACGCTCACCGCGCAAACCCTCAATGTGACTGCCGGACCGCGTGCCGAGGCCAAAAAGCTCACCGCCGAAAAGCAGGGCACCAAGTTCATCACCGACAAAGTCCCCGACGGTGCGCCCTACACCATGGTGCTCCAGCTCAAAGAGACGCCGGACGCGAAATCCATCACCCTCCGCCTGAACTACGACCTCACGCCCGCTGAATCCGGCAAGCCCATGTATCTCGATGACAGCGTCAACGCGCATAGCGGTGACAACATCGAAGTTCCCGCCACCGCCGCGGGCATCTGGGCTGAGTTGAACCAGCATCAGGGCGAACTCATCGAAGGCGTGGCCGAAAAGAAATATGAGGCCATTGATGAAGTCACCCGCGCCTATCCCAAGCTTGCCAAAGGCCTGCCCGCGCAGTCTGGCGACAAGAAGGATGCCGCGCAGCCCCTCGTGGACATGCTGGTGAAACATCTCGCCGCCGTGCGCGAAGCCAGCGCCACCCGCAAGCTCGACGAAGCCAAATCAGGCATGGAAGGCATCGCCTCCACGCTTGCCGAACTGAAGAAGCTGTATCCCGCCGATGTCGCCAACGCGAAACTGGCGGAGTAGCGCGCTCGTTTAGCTTCCAAATTTGGTTCCACGCCCATGACCGACATCACCCAGCTCATCCAAAGCGGCAGCGCCCATGTATGGCTCTACGTTCCCGTCGCCATTCTACTTGGCGCTCTGCATGGCATGGAGCCAGGGCATTCAAAGACGATGATGGCCGCGTTCATCATCGCCATTCGCGGCACCGTCTGGCAGGCGGTGCTGCTGGGCCTCTCCGCCGCCATTTCGCACTCGCTGCTCATCTGGCTGCTGGCGGCTCTGGCGCTGTACTATGGCGGGCAGTGGAATGCGGAGCACACGGAGCCGTATTTTCACATCGCTTCCGCCGTGATGATCTTTGTTCTCGCGGTGTGGATGTTTGTGCGCACGCGGCGCGAGGTCGCGGAGGCTCACTCACATGATCATCGTGATGGACATGATCATGGTCACAAGCATGAACCCGCTGTGGCACCGGCGGCAGCCAGCAAGACTGAACATGATCCCTGGAAGGATCATTCACACTCACACGGCGCCTCGCCGTTGCTGCACACGGGCGAAACCATCACCCCTGGCGGCCTGATTGTGCCCGCAGGCATGGCTGCATCTGTTGCTTTGCCATCACGCCCTGCCAAGCAGGGGCTGCACGGCGGCATGTTGCTCGATACCGGGCATGGCTGGCTGGAGGTGTGCATCTTCGAGACCGGCGTGTCCCCACGTTTTCGCATCTATCCCTGCAAAGCCTCCGGTGAGGCTGTACCGCTGCCGAAAGGCACGCAGCTTGGCATCGAAACCGCCCGCATCGACGGGCGCACACAAAAATTCGCCTTTGAGGCCAAAGACACCTTTTGGGAAGCCACCAGTGAGCTGCCGGAGCCGCATGAGTTCCTCGCCGTCGTCAGTCTCGGCCACAGCGACCACGCGCACACCTACCGTCTGCGTTTCGCGGAGGATCATCACCATCATACGCCTGTCGCCGTCGAGGAGCCGGAAGATGACGGCGTGGAATATCAGGACGCGCATGAACGCGCCCATGCGCAGGACATCGCCAAGCGCTTCGCCAACCGCGCTGTCACCACGCCGCAGATCGTGCTTTTTGGCATCACCGGCGGCCTCATGCCCTGTCCTGCGGCCTTCACCATCTTGCTTGTATGCCTTCAGGTGAAAAAAGTCGCGCTAGGCTTCACCCTTGTGGCCGCTTTCAGCTTTGGCCTGGCGTTGACGATGGTCATCGTCGGCGTCATCGCCGCGTGGAGTGTGCAGCACGCGCACCGGAAGATCAGGGGCTTCAGCGAATGGATGCGTCGCGCGCCCTACGTTTCATGCGTGTTGCTCGTGCTGCTGGCCGCCTTCATGTTCTGGCAAGGCTGGCAGGGCCTGCATGGACACGGCGGACATGCGCATTGAAAATAAAATCATCGAATATTGCAGCCCCATCCTAGTTCCAACCCACCCACACCATGAAAACCAAACTCATCCTCCTCTCACTCATCACCTCCTTCACCTTCGCACACGAGGGCGTCGAACTCGGCCCCAACAAGGGCCGCATCCTTGAATTCAGCAAAAACGAGACCATGCACGGCGAAGTCATCGTCAAAGGCGACAAGTTTCACATCGCCCTGCTCGACAAGGACATGAAGTCCGTCGCCATGGCCGACCAGACACTCACCGCCACCACTGGTGAACGCGACAAGCCCGTCAAACTCGTCGTTGAGAAGGATGCCAAAGGCTTCGTCGTTCCTGTCGTCAAAGCCGGCGAGTGGCTCATCCTTCAATACAAAGACACCCCCAAGGCCAAGGCCGTGACTGCCCGCCTGGAATACAACACCAGCGAGTGCGAAGCCTGCAAAAAGGCGGAGTGGCTGTGCGAGTGCAAACCGGAAGGCGCGAAGAAGTACGCACACCACTATCTCATCACCGGCGTGC
>CAMCWM010000172.1 GCA_945882215.1 Akkermansia muciniphila
GGGATAGAGCGCATCTCCGGCGATCTGTTCCTCAATGAAGCGCGAGTAAGGCTTGTCGTTGTTGAAGGCGCGGATGACGTAGTCGCGGTAGGGCCAAGCGTTCATGCGCGGCTTGTCTTTGTCATAGCCATGGGTTTCGCCGTAATGCACGAGGTCGAGCCAGTGCCGCGCCCAGCGCTCGCCGTAACGCGGCGAGGCGAGGAGATGATCGACGAGCTTTTCGTAGCGTCCGCCGGACAGGTCGGACCAGTCTGACATGTCCGACGGCGTGGGTGGCAAGCCGGTCAGATCGAAGAAGAGACGGCGGATGAGAGTGCGTGCGTCGGCCTGTGGGGAAGGCGTGAGGCCTTGTTCCTTTAGCTTCGCCTGAATGAAGGCATCAATCTCTCCGCCTTTGACCCTTTGCCCTTGGCTGTTGAGAGGCTTGAAGCTCCACCAGTCCGTCTTGTCCTCCAGCTTCGCGAAGTCCACGCCATCGGGCCACACCGCGCCTTCATCAATCCAGCGCTTGAGTGTATCGAGTTCGGTGGAACTGAGCTTCGACTTCGGCGGCATTGGCGTGTCTTTCTCCATGCCGCTGACGAAACGGAAGAGCGGGCTTTCAGCACTTTTACCCGCCACGATGTTTTTCAAAGCGACGACCTTGATGTCGAGGCGGTAGTCGTTCTTCTGCTTCTCCGCGCCGTGGCACTCGTAGCAGTGCTTTTCAAAGATGGGCCGCACCTCGCGCACGAAGTCCGCCGCAAGAGCGGGCGTGGCGGTGAGGGCGATGAAACTGATGATTCGCATGGGCATTCATACGGCGCTGGAGGCAACCTTTCATGCCACGCGAGCGCGGGACAGTGGCATTCATTTGGCGGCGCTGTCTTGCCGCTGCGCGGATTGAGCTTATAGGGGAGGCCATGCCATTTCCCTCCCTCGGTCTCTCCGCCCCGCTTGTCAGTGCGGTCAGCCAGTTTGTATCTCCAACTCCTGTTCAAAGCGCGGTCATCCCCTTGGCATTGAAGGGCGGGGATGTGCTGGCGACGGCGCAGACGGGCTCGGGCAAGACGATGGCGTTTGTGCTGCCGCTTCTTCAGCGCTGGCTGGGCACTCGCCTGGAGAAGCCCCGGCGTGTCCACACCCTGATTCTCGTGCCCACGCGGGAACTGGCGGCGCAGGTCACTGAGACGGTGCTGCGCTGCTCAGTGCATCTGCCGGAGCGGATCAAGGTGGTGAGCGCGTTCGGCGGTGTCTCGATCAACCCGCAGATGATGGCGCTGCGCGGTGGGGCGGACTTTGTGATCGCGACGCCGGGACGTTTGCTCGATCTCGTGGATCACAACGCGGTGCATCTTTCCCATGTCTCCGCGCTGGTGCTGGATGAGGCGGATCGGCTGTTGGATCTGGGCTTTGCGGATGAGCTGAAGCGCGTGCTCGCACTGCTGCCGAAGCGTCGGCAAAACCTGCTGTTCTCGGCGACGTTCCCCGAAGCCGTGCAAGCTCTGGCGAAGGAACTGCTGCATGAACCAACGGTGATCGAGATCGAAAGCGCGCCAACTGAAATGCCGGTCATCGAGCAGCGCGCCATTGAGGTGGACACCGACAAGCGCACGCCGTTGCTGCGTCATTTGATCAAGACCGAAGGATGGAAACGCGTGCTCGTCTTTGTGGCAAAGCAATACAGCGCCGAGCATGTGGCTGACAAGCTGCGGCGCAGTGGCATCGCTGCGGTGGCGTTTCATGGCGAACTCAGTCAAGGCGCGCGCAGTCAGGCTTTGGCGGACTTCAAGGACACGCAAATTCAGGTGCTCGTCGCCACGGATCTCGCGGGTCGTGGGTTGGACATCGTGCAGTTGCCTGTGGTGGTGAATTACGACCTGCCTCGTTCGGCGGTGGATTACACGCATCGCATCGGCCGCACCGGGCGTGCGGGTGAAGCGGGGCTCGCCGTGAGCTTCGTCACGGCAGAGTCTCACGCGCACTTCTGTCTCATCGAGAAGCGCAATCATCTGAGCATCGCGCGCGAGCAGATCCCTGGCTTTGAGCCTGAGGAACTGGCACCGCCGCCCTCACCAAGCACGGGTGGCATCAAAGGGCAACGCAAGAGCAAGAAGGACAAGCTGCGTGAAGCTGCGGCGAGAACTGGAACCCCTGGTGCTCGCTAAACGAGACCTTCCTTCAGAGCCTTCGCGACAGCTCCCGTGCGCGTATTCACCTCCAGCTTCTCGTAGATGCGGCGCAGATAGGTGTCCACGGTGTGGATGCTGAGGGTGAGCCGGTCGGCGATCTCCTTTTTGATGAGGCCCGTCGTCATGAGCTGGAGGATTTCTTTTTCGCGTTCGCTCAGGCCGTAGTTGCTTTGTTTGGGGGCGAGTTTGGAAAACATGTCGAGCACGCGGCGGGCGATGCGCGGGTTCATCGGCGAGCCGCCTGCCAGCGCATCTCGCACGGCCTGGGTGATTTCGGCGACGCTGCTTGTTTTCAAAAGATAGCCCGCCGCACCGGCGCAGATGGCCTGGAAGACTTTGTCGTCATCCTCGAAGACGGTGAGGATGACGATGAGCGATTTGGGCGCGCGTTCTTTGAAGAGGCGGATGCCCTCCAGGCCGCTCATGCCCGGCAGACCGACATCGAGCAGGATCAAATCGGGCGCGTCATCGCGCGTGAGGGCGGAAAGCGCCTTTTCACAGGAGTCGAAATCGCGGGGGCACTGCAAATCGGGTTCCGAGTTCAAGACACGCACGAGAGTGCGTCGAAACGCGGCGTGGTCTTCGACGATCCAGAGAGTTTTCATGAGAGTGGGGCCTCCAAGACGATGCGCGCGCCTTTTCCGGCCGCGCTGGTGATCTTCACATCACCACCGAGCACTTCGGCGCGGTGGCGGAGGTTGGCGAGACCGTTTCCGGCTGTGACGATACTGGCGTCAAAGCCACAACCATCGTCTTCAATCACCATTCGCAGCTTTTTGGCCTGCCAGGTGATTTGCAGGCTCACACGCGTCGCTTTGGCATGTCGGGCGATGTTGTAAACAGCTTCGCGAAAGAACAGAAACACCTGGCGATGAAATTCGAGCGACGCGCTGGCCACATCACCGCCTTCGGGCGATGCGAGTGTCCATTCAATGCCCTTGAGCAAGCTGCCCGCGCTTTGACGCATGGCCTCGACGAGACTGGTAAGCTTTGGCGCATCGCCCTCGCGCACGAGCCAGATGATGCCGCGCATGGACTCGGCTGCTTCACCGGCTAGACGATGAATCTCCTGGAGCGATTCGCTGTCGCCGTTCTCGCGCAGAGCCAGTTCGGACATCAAACGGATGCTGCCGAGGTGGCTGCCGATCTCGTCATGCAGATCGCGCGAGATGCGGAGGCGGAGAGCTTCCATTTCGAGACGACGCGAACGACGCAGACGCACCAGCAGCATCAACCATGCGGAAAACATCGCGGTGACGATCACGATCGCCAGATAAGCGGCTCGTGACCGAGCCCTGAGCATCTCCATAGCTCTGTCAGCGTCGAGCATGGCGAGTCGGAAGCTGATTTCGCGGCGCTTCGAGAGAACGGCGAGCCATGCGGCCTCATCCAGCAACACGCCGGAGCTGCTGCGACCGTCTGCCAGTTGCTCACGCGTCCATGAACCGGTGATCGTGTCGTCCGAACTCATCACGGTGGCTCCCAGCGCGATGTTTTGGCCTCCCGCGAAGGCTTGCAGCTCTGCCAAAGCGAAGACGAAATCAGCGCTGCGCTCCCAGAGCGCGTTGGCAGTGATGCGGATGGCTTGAGCGCGCAAACCGGGTGTGGGGAAGGCCACGGGTGTGTCGCCTGGATTGGGGAAGTCGGCGCTGATGCTGTCGAAGATGGTCTTCCCATCTGCCTCGACCTTGAACCTTCGCGGAAAGCCGAAACCGAAGCGGTCCGGGTAATCACGCGGATGCGCGGGGATGAGGCGAATCTCCTCCACATCGCGAATGGAACCGAAATCAGCCTGCACCCAGCTCGTGGAGTCAGCGCGGGTGAAAATGGCGCTGTGCCAGCCGTTGTTCGGAACATCGTCAGCGCGCACCGGCAGGCCGAGCGCGTGGCAGCCATCGACGAGATGCCGTGGCGACCACGTCGGCAATGTTTCGACCGAGTTCGGCGCAAACACCTCGGCACGCAGCGCGATGTTTCGGCCCCCGCTGAAGACCAGCATCTCGCCAAGGCAAAAGATGAAGCGCTTGCCCAGGCGTGGCTGCGCTGAAAGCTTTGTGGCGGTGAAGCGGACGTAACGGGCCTTCACGCG
Source organism: Akkermansia muciniphila (assembly GCA_945882215.1). Classification (GTDB taxonomy): domain Bacteria; phylum Verrucomicrobiota; class Verrucomicrobiia; order Verrucomicrobiales; family Verrucomicrobiaceae; genus Prosthecobacter. The sequence continues at coordinate 4,261 of CAMCWM010000172.1, forward strand.
GTTCGCGGCGATGTGCCACGGCGAAAGCGAGGGCGCAACATCGGTACCGGTTTGATCCGACAGCGTGACAGAGTCGCCAAAGAGCGGATCATTCGAGGCGTCGATGCGGAACCGAAGCGGAAAGCCATACGCCTCGGCACTGCCAAGCATCGCAGGGACGACGACCACCGCATTGAGCGCGCGTTCCGCGCCGAGATCCACCTGCACCCAGCGGATGGAGTCGGCATGCGGCGCAAAGCCGCTGTGAAAGCCCGCGTGTTCGTGCGGCTGTGTCGAAGGCGCGGGTGGCAGCGCGGACAGTTCCGCACGGAGCTGGTCCTGGCGCGTTTCGAGGACTCCCAGCTCCGCATTCAGCCATGACCAAGGCGCACCAGCCTGCGCGGAGGTGGAGAAAAGGGCAAGACTGAGCAGCCAGGGCTTCAAACAAGGCATCATTCCCGCCGCAGCGCGAAGCGCAACCCACGCGTGCGCGGGACATGCCATCACGGCTTGCGTTTGGCAATCTCGGTCGTGTTTAGCACCTCGCCGCGAAGGTTTTTGAACTGGAGCTTCATCGTGGGAGCACCAGCGGTGAAGGTGAGCAGGAGGTAGTTGTCCTGCTGCGCGAAGAATTTCGACTGCGGGTCTTTGTAGAGGTCACCGTCGCCTTTGAGGCAGGTGTTGTAATAGGGCAGGCCACCGCTGAGCTCGGCACGATCCGCGAAGTAGCCGAAGCCGGTGATGAGGGCGCTGCCTTGGCAGAAATGCTCGTGCCATGCGCCTTTCGTGAGTCCGGCGACCTGCGTTTGCTTTTCGTTCATCAAGGTGATGACAAAGCCGCTCGTGCTGGCGGCCATGGTTTCGGCGAACCATTGGAACTGCGGTGAATCCGGCTGCCAGGCATGACAGGTCTGCCAGGTGGTGCCGAAATCCTGGATGTGATTGAGATCGAGGGCGATGAAACGCAGATCGAAGCCTGGGAGGTCGAAGTGCCATTTCCATTCGTCGCCGGGAAGAGCGAAGAACTCGCGATACGCGGCGGCTTCCACGTCATAAACGGCCAGCGCGGGCGGTTTGGGGCCGCGACCGGTAACTTCGCGATCGTGATTGCCGAGGATCGGCATGAAGGGCGTGCGGCGGAAGAGATCGCGGTTCGCGTCGATGAGCGCGCTGAAGGCTTTCGTGCCTTCCTTGCCCTTCTCATGCAGGCTTGCGACGTTGTCACCGACGGTGAGCAGCAGATGCACGTCGTCTTTGACGATGGCGCTCACGTCCTTGCCCGGCGCATAACCCCAGTCGCCCACGATGGCGATGCGGAGGTCTTTGCTCGAATAGCCTTTGAAGGTGGACACTGTCGAAACGTCATCGCCACTGCGCACGCGGTAGTGATAGAGCACGTCCATCTGTTCCAGCGGGATCTCGACGTGATGCAGCGTCACTTTGGCTTCGGAAGCCACACGCTGACCGAGCGCTTCGCTGGTGCCAAACTCGACGACGGAATCGCCGGGCGTGTCGGTTTCCCAGTTGATGACGATCTGGGAGGGATCGTTCGTCGCATGCGTGAGCCAGATGCGCTCGATGGGCGCTGCAAAAGTGATGGTGGTGGCGAGGAGAAAAAGGAGGAGGCGGGTCATGAAGGTTTGTCTCCAGCTCGGCGGATTTCATCCAGATCGGCGATGTCCTGCGGCCTGCCGGCCTGTGTCTTCGCTGTGATCAAGGAGTGCTTGGAAAGGTAGTTGATGGGAAACCCCTCACTTTCATCAATCGTCCGGGTTTCCCAGCAGGATTGGAATCGCAGTCCTGGAAGGGATGTCAGGAAATCAAACAAGACCGGCGCGCGCCCCACCATGTATTGAAAGCTTTCCTGCTCGAAGTCTGCGGGAGTCACGTCGATCAAAGGCATGCCAAACTCGCCGAAGGCGCTCATCACACGAGTGGCGTTGGCGGGTGACGGCTCCAGCCAGAGGTCGAGATCCTTGGTAAAACGCGGCTGAGAGTAATGCATGGCCGCATAACCGCCCACCACGAGGTAGCGAACCTCATGCTTCGCGAACAGCCGGAGCAAGTCTTGAAAATCGGAGTTCATTCAGATCACGTTTCTGGGCTTTCCAGGTCTCCACCACCAGGTCCCAGGCGGCCTGCCTTATCTGGGCTCCGCCTGCCTGCTGCCAGAAAAGGATGTTCTGCGTGCGCATGTCATCCAAGCTGGCGCATCGAACACCGTGCCAGCCGGGGCGCGGGGATGTCGTTGTTGTTGGATGCGGGTCCATGCTGGAAGGGAGATTAGAAGCTTTCGACGCGTTTTCAATACTGCCCTGTGTTCAGAAGGACAGCAGCGAACGCATAGGATGCATTATTTGGCGAGAATCTCCTCCAGCACGCGGCCGTCCTGCTGCGGCAGCTTGAGGTCCATGAGTTTCGCGATGGTGGGTGCCACATCGAGATTGGCCATGCGCTCAAGCACGACGCCTTTTTTGATGCCACGGCCGCTGGCGATGAAGATGCCGTCGAGCTCGGGGTCGCCGTTGAAGAAGCCGTGCGTGCCGCCGTAGTTCGTGGTGGGCGCGGTCACGGCATCGCCTGCGGCGGCGTTGTTGAAGGCGTGGCCGTCCTTGGCGTAGAGCACGAGATCGCCCATGCCCTGGTTTTCCTCCGGCGTGGGCATGCCGAGCGTGTGGCCGTCCTTGCCTTCGATCACGCGGTCCACTCCTTCGGTCTGTGCGAACATCTCCTTGAGTTTCGGCAGCAGCTCGGCCTTGCGGGCGGGATCGTTCACATAGACGAAGGCCATGCCGCCCTGGGTCATGCAAAAGGCGTCGCAAGTGGTGATCGTGGGACCGAGAGCGGTGGCGAGCCCGGCTTTTTTTAGCACGACGTTCGGATAGACATACTTCGACACTTTTTTGAAGCCATGGTCGGTGGCGATGACGAAGGTGGTGCGGTCGCGCAGGCCGCTGTCCTCCACAGCTTGGATCAAATCGCCCACGAGCTTGTCCGCGTAGGCCAGCGCGGTGTGGCTGGCCATCGTGCCGGGGCCGTAGGTGTGATGAGTGGCGTCGGTGTTGAGCGTGTGATAGAGCAGCAAGTTGGGTTTATGCGTCTTGAAGATGTGGATCGCGGCCTTGGTCCACATGTTGTCGAGAAAGGTCACGCTCTTGCGCTTTGGCCCGAGCTGCATCCACTCGATGTGCTCCGGCGTGATCGTGCCGGCGGCGATCATTTCCTTCACGACCGGGCTTTCGGCCTCCGGCAGCTCCGCAAAGCTCCAGGTGATGGTGCCGGGGCGCGTGACGGCCACCCAGTCGGACTCCGCCGTGGTCAGGCCGTTCTGGTGGGCGATGTCATACAGCGTGGGCACATGCACCAGCCTCGATTTGTCCACCCACGGCTCGATCTTCGCGGGCTTGTTGCCGTCCTGCCGGACGAGCAGGCCGTTGAAGAGCACACCGTGCTTGCGCGGCTCCACGCCGGTGACGAGCGTGGTGTGATTGATCCAGGTGATCGACGGATTGCTCACCGTCATGGCCTTCGTGCTCGCGCCTTCGGCGGCCAGTTTGCGCAGGTTCGGCACTTGAAGCGAGGGATCGTTCCACATCCAGGCGGGAAAGCCGTCGATGCTGATGAGGATGACGTGATGGTCCTTGTTGCTCGACTTTGAACAAGAGGTCAAGCCGAGGACAATGACGATGCCGAGAACAAGAAGGGCGCAAAATTTCATTTGGGGCGAAGGGTTACGAGTGCTTGCCTCGTTTGCTTTCTCTCTCATGAAGCGCCTCGCACTTTTCCTCCTCGCCGCCATGTCCGCTCACGCCGTCGAAATCATCGCGCATCGCGGTTTTTCCGCGCGTGCCCCGGAGAACACGCTCGCGGCGTTTGAGCTTGGCTGGAAGCATCAAACCGATGCCTGTGAGCTGGATGTGTATCTTACCGCCGATGGCAAAACCGCCGTCATTCATGACAAAGACACGAAACGCACCGCCGGTGTGACGCTGGATGTGGCGAAGTCGAAGCAGGTGGAGCTGACCGCGCTCGGAGCCGGTTTGTGGAAAAGCAAGGAGTGGGAGAAGGAGAAAATCCCGACGCTGGAGCAGGCTCTGGCGACTTTGCCGAAGGGGAAGCAGCGCTTTTTCATCGAGGTCAAATGCGGCGCGGAGATCGTGCCTGAGTTGAAGCGCATCCTGGAGCCGATGAAGGATCGCGCGGATCAGCTCGCTATCATCGCCTTCAAACGCGATGCGGCGGCGGAATCGAAGAAGGCGATGCCTTGGGTCAAGGTTTACCGCCTCGCCTCCGGCAAAACGAAGGACAAGAAGCCCACGGACCTGAAACAGCTTATCGCCGACACCACGGCGGACAAACTCGACGGCCTGGACCTCGGTGTGGCTGATTTTCCGTGGGATGAGACGATGGTGAAGCAGATCCGTGACGCAGGCTTTGGCCTCTACGTCTGGACCGTCAACAAACCGGTCGATGTGCAGCGCTTTGCGAAGCTCGGCGTCGATGGCATCACGACGGATGATCCAGTGATGGTGCGCGAGGTTTTGGCGAAGCCTTGATCTGGCACCCTTTCCCGATCCCAAAGGGATCAGAGAAGGTAGCCGGGGGTAAAGCGAGGAACGAGCGACGCCCCCGGTTTCAAAGCATGCGCCACCAAGTTCAAGGGCGCATGCCGGAGGTATGCGAGCATCCCCCAGCCCAACGACCGCGAGGAGCCGATGAACGCCGCTGGCATCCCTTCGGGATGCGACCTTGAGAGAAACTCGTCTCTTTCGAGGTTTTGGGATCTGTAGCTCGTGTTCGCCGTTAAAACACCTCTTGCGCTTTGGCATGGAGTTTCAGATCATGCGCCGCTTCCCAACCTTCCTCGTGCAGCGCCATGCTGAAATACCACGCCTTCATCAGTTACAGCCACAAGGACCGGAAATGGGCGCAATGGCTTCATCGGTCTCTTGAAAGCTATCGTGTGCCAAGCGACCTACGGAAGCAGGCGCGGGAGCGTGCGGTCAGCGGCTCAGGGCCTTTGAGCACGGCCTACCCGGTGGGGCTGCCAGTTCGTCTCCGGCCCATCTTTCGCGACCGGGATGAACTGCCCACCGCCGCCGATCTGGGCGTGACGATCCGTCAGGCGCTGGAACACAGCCATGCGCTCATCGTGCTCTGCTCTCCAGCGGCGGCGGCATCGAAATACGTGGATGCGGAGATTCGCAGCTTCCGCGAAATGGACCGCGACGCGCGCATCTTCGCCCTCATTGTGGAGGGCGATCCCCCCGCCTGCTTTCCCCCGGCCCTGACCGAGGACGGCGCGGAACCCATAGCCGCCGACGCACGGCCCGATGGGGATGGGAAGAACAACGCGCGGGTAAAGCTCATCGCGGGGCTGCTGGGCCTGGAGTATGACCGGCTGAAGCGGCGGCTTGAGGCCCGTGAGCGAGCCGAAACATGGCTCGCTATGGGTGTGGTGCTGACGGTGGCGATTGTCATGATGATGCTCGCAGCCTGGGCTTTTCAAGAACGAACAGAGGCGGTTGTGGCCCGCCTCAAAGCCGAAGACGCGAAGAAACAGGCAGAACGCTCCGCTGCTTCGGAGAAACAAGCCCGTGCGTCAGCGGAGAAACTTATCAATGAAACGATCTTCGATTTGAGAGACAAGCTTCAGCCGGTCGGTCGGCTAGATTTGCTAGATGGCATTTCTCTCGCCGCCGAGTCGTACTTTGAAACGCTGCCAGTCGAGCAGCGCTCCGTCGAGAGCGAGCATCGCGAGAGTGTGATGTGTAGAAATCGGGGAGATGTGTTGAAGCAGCTTGGAAAGCTTGCTGATGCCGGAAAAATGTATGAAAAGGCACATCATATTTCCAGCAAGCTCACACATACAGATGCGGGCAACCTTTCATGGCAGGAGGATCACGTCATCCTGCTCATGAAAATGGGAGATGCCGCGATGGAGCAGGGAGATCAAGCCAGAGCCCTTCGTTGCCAGATGGAGGCCTCGACAACTGCCAGAAGCATCGCGGCAAACTATCCATCCAATGACAAGTGGCAGATTAGCCTCGCCCAAGCGCTCGGTGGGCTGGGCATGATCGCAATTGCACAGGGCAGGCATGACGATGCCGCCATCGCCCTCTCTGAGTCACGCACCATTCTTGAGCGGCTTTCCATACGCGACCCCGGCAACACCCAATGGAAGCTGGAATTGACGAAGGCGCTTGAAAACATGGCTAGGCTCGCGACCGCTCAAAATAATCTGACCGATGCCCGCCGCCACTTGTCCGAAAGCGCCAGTTTTTTAAACGAACTCGCGGCGCGTGATCCCTTCAATACCGAGTTTCAGCGTTCGCTCTATCTCGTGCTGTACAGTCTGGGAAAACTGATGCTGGACCAGAACGACTACACCGAAGCAGTCCGCCATCTATCCGAGGGACAGATCATCTGCCAGAACCTTGCCCAAAAGGATCCACTCAATATCTCATTACAGAGCAGCCTCTTTCATTTTTCACGGGCTTTGGGTCTTGCCTCACTGGGTCAAAATGATGCCTCTCAAGCTGTGAAACACATTTCTGGCAGCGTGTCCATTATCGAACGCCTCGCAGAAAGAGACTATGGCAACAGGCGGTGGCAAAGCGAGCGTTCGTTGTCGTTCGCGCTGCTTGGACTTCTCAAAGCTTCGCAAGGTGCATGGGATGAAGCCATGGAAAATCTGCATCGCGCCAGACTCCTCAGCGAAGAGCTTGTCAGAACGAACGCCGGAGTCGCAGACTGGCAGTTCAATCTAGCCTCGATCTACGCAAATCTTGCAGCATGCGAAAAGGACCGCGGCCGCCTGGAAGAGGCTGCAAAATGGAAGGGACGGTCGCTCAGTATTTTGTCAAAACTGAAGCAACACAGTCAACCTTCTCCACAATTGGAGCAGTTGGAAAAGACCCTGAATCAGATGCCCGTCAAGCCGGGGAATTAGGAATGCTCACCATTGGAGCATGGTTCATTTCTTTTCTGCGAGATCGAGAAGTTGCCGGGCTACTGCATCGGGCACTGTCGCCACCATCGAAAGCGGAATCGCCATCACCTTCGTCCAGCGCTCCTCTCGGAGGATCCATAACCCTTCAATGGCTGCAACCCAGATTCTCCCATTGGAATCCTCAACAATCCGCCGGACATGTCCGGCTTCTGGAAGGGCGTGTTCTTTGGAAACTTTCCATGCCACGGGGTCAATCATGGCCACTCCGCCACCCCACGTGCCCACCCAGATCCGGTCTTTGCTATCAATGTAAACTGCTTGCGGCGTCTTTTGCGGCAACCCGTCCCTTGGAGTAATTATGTTCGAATTTAGGTCAGGTCCGACCCTCATCAAACCCCCAATACAACCAAGGTAAATGCGACCTTTCGCATCGCCAATCATGGATTTCACATCGACGTTGCCCAATTGCAGTTTCACTGTCAAACCGGCTCGGTCGAAAGCATTATTGTCATAAATGGAAACTCCTTTGTCACATCCAATCCAAACACGCCCCTGCCAGTCCTCCGCGCAGGCGTTGGCCTGATCGTCGGACAAACCGTCGCTGGTCCTCATCTGCCGCCAGTTTTTGCCATCAAAAGCGCTGACGCCACCCCCATATGATCCCACCCAGATTCGACCTCTCGAGTCTTCAAACACATGTGCAAGCGCTAGGTCCGGCAATCCGTGCTCGCGACCATACACCACCACATTCTCCCCATCCAGACACATGACGCCTCCCATTCCGCTCAGCCAGCACCGCCCTTGGTGGTCAACAGTGGACCACATGGGGCGTGATGGAATGAGATTCGTGAAGTCGAGAAATTTCCCAACTCCTCCCATCTGCAACACAGCCCCTTCATCCTCGCCTACGAGAAGGACATTTTCATAATATGTTCGACGATTCAACCGGGCGTCCGCAG
>CAMCWM010000173.1 GCA_945882215.1 Akkermansia muciniphila
AGCGGGCGTGGTTCCACGCGCGCCGCTGTGGATGCAGAAGATGAAGGTCGAGTGGCTCTACCGGATGACACGCGAGCCGAAGCGGCTGTGGAAGCGCTATCTGATCGAGGCGCCGGTGTTTCTGGCGCACGTGGCCCTGGATGTCTGGAATAAGAAGAGGCGGGCTAAGTCAGCGTCGCCCCAATAGCGGCACGCAGTTCGTCACGCGCGGGGCGGAGATCCACCGGCGCATTGGCGGCTGACATCAAATCGTTGCGCTGGTCGATGCTGAGGAGGCGGTCGCCGAGATGCAGCTCTTTGAAGGCGTCGATGATCTTGTGGTCCTTGGCCGGATCGCAGACGGCCCAGGCGTTGGCACCGAGGCTGAGGGAGGTGAGGGCGACGTGGAGACGATTGGAGAGGATCAGCGAGGCGGCGCAGTAGGTGGACGCGAGATTTTCCAGGGTGATCTCACGCAGGGCGGTTTCGATGCCCATGGCGTTGAGTTCAGCGGCGATGGCACGCACGCATTCCTCGTCCCGCTCCACCTGCCAGGTGAGCATGACTGGCAGCGCATGCTGGCGGGCGTAATGCGCGGCCAGTGCGGCGACCTGCTGCACGAATCCGGCGCGCTTTTCCTCGGGGTAGTAGTCGAAGCGGAAGGAGACGATGAGTCCGCCCTTTTTCACCACGTTCGGCGGTTCTTTGCCGGAGAGCAGGACGATGAGATCCGGCGCACACGAGATGTTCCGCTGGTTTTTGAAGCTGCGGATGCGCTCCAAGCTGCCCTGGTCCCGCACCATGGTGTGATGCGAGAGGCGGACGAGGAGCTTTTCCAGCCGGGTACCGAGGCCGGAGTTGTTCGGGATGGATTTGCCGAGGCGCATGTAGCGCACGCCGAGCAGGCGGTAGTAGATGGCGAACGCGATGGGCACGACATGCCGCCAGCTCGCTTTGCCAGCATGGCCGGGCGGAGCAATGATGACATCGAAGTAGGCCCGGCAGAAGAGCAGCTTCAGGTAGTAGCCGAGGCCGCGACCGGTGGCAAAAATGACCGGCGAGCGGACATCGGCGATCAGCGCCTCGCGAAATTGCTTCGAGACACCGGAGACGTCGAAAAGCATGCGGTCTGCTTTTTCCGCCAGGAGGTCGATCAGGAGCTTGTTGATCAGGAGGTCCCCGAGGTTCGAGTCCTGGGTCTTCATCAAATACAGGATTCTCATGGCGTGCGGAGGATTTTGACGGAGGCGGGGAGGTTGAAGAAGATCATGTCCACCGTGGCGAGCATCATGAATGCGCTGGTGGCCCCCCAGCCGCTGAATGCCAGCGCGGTGACGCCGAAAGCAGCGAGACTTGCGACAGAGGAGATGAGCAGGAGCTTCCGCTCATGCATGCCGATGAGGAAATAAGCACCCCAGTATTTGATGAGCAGGCTGGCGAGAAAATAGGCACCGCTGATGACATGCCAGCGGCCAATGGGCAATCCTGGACCAAATAGTAGCTCACCACCACGGCTGATCCAGGCGTCGGGAAACACCGCCACGCTCAGCGGCGCGGCGCTGAGCACCACGGTGATGAGATAAGCGCGGCGTATCCAGGTGCCTTTGTTCTGCTCCAGAGCCTGTTTGATGGCGGGAATCATCGGGCCAAAGATCAGCGTGGCCGAGTTGCGGATGAGCAGGGAGATGCTCATCAATGCGGAATAGATCGCGAGATCAGCGGCGCCGGATTTGGAGTCGAGGATGAACTTCAGCAGTTCACGCGGCAGATTGGAGGAGAACTCGAAGATGAGATAGATCAGCCCGCCAAAGAACAGCGTTTTGCCAATGCCCAGGCCCACGCTGCCGTCCTGGATGCCATAGCGTGATTTGAGCTCCCGCCGACTGTAAAGATACAGGGGCAGTGTCTGGACGAGGCAGGTGGTGGTGACGAGAAACCAGATCTTCGGGTAAAACGGAAACAGCAGCAGCATGGCGGCGGCGATGGCGTTGCCGAGGCCGTTGTAGAGATAGGATTTGTGCGCCCGCAGCGCGGCGGTCTCGATGCGGATGAAGGAATTGCACACAGCGCGCATGACGAGGCTCAGGGCAAACACGACCAGCGTCAGGAGATGCTCCAGCAGCGATGATTGCACCGATCCGGCGAAATTGGGCGAGAGGAAGGTGAAGACGGAGGCTCCCAGCGCGCCGACGACTGAAACCAGGATCGTCAGGATGAGCGAGGTGCGGATCACATCCGCGTTTTTGTGATCGAGCTTCGTCCCGGAGAGCAGGGAGGTCAGATTCGGCCCGCCAAACACCTGTGCCGGTGATTGCAGGATGAAAAGCGCGATGAACAGGGAGTAAAGCCCGTAGCCTTCGGCGCCAAGGTGTCGGATGGCGAGCGGGATCGAGGCTAGCTGCAGTACCGCACCCAATGCCTTGCTGACGAGGCCGGAGGAGATGACCTTCACAAACACCCGGCCATGCTGATGCAAGGAGGCGTTTTCACCTTCCGGAGCTGGTGCAGCGCTTTCAGGTGTCGGCATGGTGGTGAGGGTTATTTGATGCTTACTTCGGCAGGTGCTTCTCGATGAACTCGATCATCTGATCGGTCGTGGCCGGTTTGGCGAGAAAGGGGAAGCCGCTGATGATGCCGCCGTGGGCATGCAGCTCGGCCTCGCGCACCGTGGCGGTGTGGAAGACGACGGCGATGTGCTTGAGGCGCGAGTCGTTTTTGAGGCGGTAGATGATGTCAGCACCGTCAAGGTCGGGCATCATGACATCGAGTACGACGAGGTCGGGGACGAAATCCATGATGGTGTCGAGCGCTTTGAGGGAGTCGTTCTGCTCACGCACCTCGTAACGACCGGTGTCCTCCAGGTTCATGGCCATGAGGCTGGTGATGAACGGCTCGTCATCAATGAGCAGGATTTTTTTCTTCGCGGAATCGGGAGAATCGCTCATGGAAGTGGTTGGGAATCAAGGTTGTGCGGAGGATTTCAAGGTCAGGACGGCCAGAACTCCACCTTCGGGTTGGTTGCTTATCTCTAATCGTCCGTGGTGCAAATCAACGACCTTTTTGGCGATGGTAAGGCCCAGGCCCGCGCCTTGCCCGGCAGCCTTGGTGGTAAAGAAGGCCTCGTAGATCAGGCCCATCTTGTTTTCAGGGATGCCGTGGCCGGTGTCGGCGATCTCAATGACCACGGCATGGTCGCCGGCACGGAACCAGGACTGGCGCTGCCAGCCTTCACGCTCGCTGCTGGTGAAGATTTTTGAGGAAGTGGTGAGCGTGAGCGTGCCACCACCGGGAAGCATGGCGTCGATGGCATTGGCGCAGAGGCCGGCGATGGTTTCGATGATGTGCTTCTTATCGACGAGGATGGCGGGAAGATCTGGCGCGAAGTGCTTTTCGACACGCACGGAGGGAGCCTCGGCGAGCGTGGCGAGAGCAGCTTCGATGAGAGAGTTGGCATCCTCGGCGGTCATGCTGGTTTCGATCGGAGAGCAGGTCTGCAGCATGCTTTTCATCGCCTTGTCGATGCGGTCCGCGCCCTGGCGCAGGAAGCCGACGATCTTTTTGCGCAGGTCATCGTTCATCGGCCGCGGCCCTGCGAGCAGGTCGGTGGCGAGGACGATCTGGCTGAGCGGATTGCACACCTCGTGCGCGACGCTGGAGGCGAAGTGCGAGAGCGCGCCCGCCTCCTCAAGCTGCTTGAGGGTGTTTTCAGGTGGTGGCGTTTGGTCTGGCGGCGGGGCGCTGTTCATGATGCGGGCTATGACAGGACGGCGGGTTCGCCCGTTGCGTGATCAATGAAATTTTTGGACGTGGCGATGACGCCGTCCAGTTTCATGTTCGGGCGTATGAAGGTGCGGCTGAGCACGTACGAGTCGGTGATGTGCGTGCCGGCGGCGATGACGCATTCCTCGCCGACGACGACGTTCGGGCCGATGGTGGCACCGCTGATGGTGCTGCCGCTGCCGATCCAGCACGGCGCGTTGAAGACGGTGTCCTTCGAGATGCTGCAATGATGGCCGATGATGACCCCGGGGGCGATCAGGGTCTCCAATTCGGGCAACTGGGTGCCGAATTTTTGCAATTCGAGCAGCCATCTTTTCACCATCGCGAACCATGTCTTGGTGACGGGCTGGTCCGGCAGGCAGGGAACGATGGCGGTGCCGCGCTGAAGCTGGATCGCGCCGCTGGCATCGACAAACGCGCAGGTGTCGGTGGCGGCCTCAGGCACGCCGCTTTTGACCTCGGCCTGCTTGCAGAGGGGAAAAGTGTCGCGCACGTAAGCGGCGAGCGGTTCATCGTCTTTTTCGAGCCAGAGAGTCAGCGTGGCATTGCTGCGAAACAGATGGTCCATCCAGTGCTCGATGACGCGGCGCTGGCCGATCTCCCAAAGAAAGAAGGATTCTCCGTTGAGCAGGGTGGCGGGCTTGTCGTAAAGGATGGCGTCGGCGTTCATGGTCAGGAGAAGGTGGATCAGTTGCCGCCACGATTCTTGAGCGCGATGGGCACGGTCATGAACAGGATTTTGAGGTCGAGCCAGAGGCTCTGCTTCGCCGCGTACTTCAGATCCAGGCCGATTGCCTCGTCGTGGGTGATCTTGCTGCGGTTGCTTATCTGCCACAGGCCTGTGAGGCCGGGCTTGATCTTGTGGCGCAGCAGATCGCGCGGGGTGAACTCCGCCACCTCCCACATCGCAAACGGGCGTGGGCCGACGAGGCTCATGTCGCCGTTGATGATGTGAAAGAGCTGCGGCAGCTCATCGACGGAGAATTTGCGCATGAACTTGCCAAAAGGAAGGATGCGCGGGTCGTTGGGGTATTTCTCAGCGTCGGAGAACTTCAGCAGCGCCTTGCGCAGCTTCATCACGGACTCGTGCTCTGGATCGACGAAGTGCTGCGCGGTCTTGCTGATCTTGTGCTCCTGGATTTTTTTCTCGATGGCCTCCGCGTCGCGGCGCATGGTGCGGAACTTCATCATTGGGAACAGACGGCAGAACTTCCCTACGCGCTTGCCAGCGAAGGTGACAGGCCTGCCATCGACGATGATGATGGTGAGGGCGGCGGCGATGAGTAGCGGAGACAGCGCCAGCACCACGAGTGATCCGCAGGTGATGTCGAGCGCGCGTTTCGCTCCTTTGCGCAAGCCGTGGCGCAGATGATGGCGGGCGAGCAGGGTGCAGGAGGCAAGGCGCTGTCCCAGGCTGGTCGGTGAGGTCTGGATCATGGGCGGAGCAGGGTTGGAAAGTTGAGCGGCCTAGAAGAAGCGGGTGAGTTGCACACCGGCCTGGGTACGCTCCAGATCGGCATTCGGGATGTCGTTTCGCTCACGTCGATGCCATTGGAGGAACAGCTCGATGTTGGTGCGATTGAACGCCTTGTCGGGATCCTGACGCCAGCCGAAGGCGATGCGCGACATTGGCTCCCAATCGAGCCGGCTAGTGTCGTAGCGACGGCGGACGACCTGAAAATCGGCGGAGGCATAAAAATTCGGGCTGAAATCATGCAGCAGCTCGGGGCCGAAGCGCAGCTCGCGGAACAATGCTCCTCCCGCGAGCACGGAGGGGCGGTTGGCGACGCCGAAACGAAAGTTGAGCCGCGTCTTGTCGGTGGCCTGCCAGAAAAAGGTGGTCAACGTCACAAGGCTGACCTTGTCATTTCGCGTCGGGGTGCGGTTGAACTGCCGCCACTCCAGTCCGGTGCGCGTGGTGAAGCCGAGCTTGGGTGATGGTTTCCATTCCAGCAGCAGCAGCGCTTGCTCGTAGTCCTGTGTGCCAAAGGCCCCTTGTTTGAAAATGAGATGGCCAATTTCCGTGCCGATGCCTATTTTGGTTTTCGGCGAGACCTCCCACAGCAGCGCACCATCGCCGATCCACTCCTCACGGCTGGAACCGCCCTGCGCCACGGTGATCTGCCGGTACACGGCCCTGCCGCGCAATGTGGTGCGTGGGGAGAGACGGTACTCCAGCAGGGCGGAGGCATCCAGCAGTGTGTAATTCTCTTCGGGCGAGGTGTTGTCTGACGATGCCTGGATGCGCTCGTCGTAATCGACACGGAGCACGGCTCGCGACACCTCGCTCAAGCGTCCTATCTCACCGAGGAAGTGCTGCGCGTAGTCATCGAGCTCGTCATTGAGTCTGTAATAAAAGGTCGGGATGTAGAGCAGGCTGGAATAATAGCTGGAGAGCCGCGAGCTGGAGCCACTGATCCAGCCCTGCGGATCACCGAGGTCGAGTTTCAGGATGGGTGAAATCTCAAATACCGTCTCGCTCTGGGCGAGGTTGTCGGTCCGAAAGTCAATGTTGTTGGTGTAAAACATCGAGGTCTGCAAGCCGAGTGCTACGCGAGCTGCAACCGTGTCGGAGATGCCCCAGGTGTAAGGCTGGAGCCCGGCGGAAGAGGCCACCGTCTGCCAGCGGCGTGGCTGGGTGGTGAGATCCGCATCGGGATTGGCTGAGCGGCGTAGAGAAGAGGAGCGGGTGATGGCTTCTGCTTCCGCAGGCAGCCGCGGTTCCAAAAGCACGAGCCCCTCGGGCAGGCGCAGCGTTTGAGCGCCGACGGTGCCGGGCGGAGGCAGCAGTAGAGTGGGCTCCAGCATGCGCAAGTTTCCAGCCCGTGATGTGCCGGGAGACGGCACGCCTTGGCGCGGCGGCTCCACGGCCAATGTGCATTCCAGCACAAGAGCCGTGGTGATGATCAGCACTATTGCGGCACGAATATCCACGTTTCATTAAGTGAAGACCGGCGGAAACCGTCAAGACTTTTCATGATCCTTTGTATTGACACCTCCGGGCCAATCCATTAACCACGCCGCCATGAAGGCTCTGACCACCTCCTGCCTCGCGGTTTTTGGACTGCTTTTGGTCGCTTGCGCGGCGAATCGTCCATCCTCCCACCTGCCTCCGCCTCCGCCGCGTGTCGCCTCCCACTACAGCATTCAGCCGGGGGATTTGCTGGCCATCACCTTCGCTGGAGAACCGGACCTCACTCAACAAACACGGGTGGACTGGAATGGCATGATCAATGTGCCAACGCTCGCTGCCGAGGGGAATGCGGAGATGCACGCCGCGGGCCTCAGCCCTTCGCAACTGGCGGCAAAGCTCAGCTCTTATGCTGTGAGCAACAAAATCCTGGTCAAGGCCCGCGCCCAGGTGCTGGTGATCGAGTACGCCACGCTGGCCTACTCGGTGCTCGGCCAGGTGGCACAACCAGGACGGTACAATTTCCCGCGTGGGGTTCAGCCACGCCTCCCCATTGAGGAGGCGATCGCACTGGCTGGAGGTTACACACGCCTCGCACGGCAGTCGAAGGTGCTGCTCAAGCGCGGCAGCCAGGTTTACACGGTTGATTTGAAGAAACTCGCCGCTGAACCCGGTCATCCGCCAGTCATCGTCATTCCGGGGGATGTCATCACCGTCACGGAACGCATGTTCTGACCATCGACGCATCCTGTCATGAGCGCCGCCGAACCCAGAGCCACCTTTGTCAGCATCCTGGAGTCCGAACTGAAGCAGCAGCAGGTCGATCCGGTCGTTCGCGAATACAAGGCTGGTGACGGCATCTTCGAGGAGGGCGATCCCGGCGACGGCCTTTATGCGATCCTCGAAGGCCTCGTCCGCATCTCCGCCTTCGTCAGCCAGTCGAACAAGCATGCGTTGCGTGAGTTCGCGGCGGGTGACTTTTTCGGTGAGATGGCCATCATCAACAACGCCCCGCGCTCCGCGTCGGCGACAGCGCAGCAGGATTCGCGCCTGCTGTTTGTGTCACGCGACCAGGTCACGGATCTGATGGAGCAGTCGCCGCAGCTCGTCTTCGCGCTCTTGCATGCCTTCAGCCATCGCATGCGCGAGACGAACAGCCATTTCGTCCAGGAAATGCTCGAAGCCGAGCGCCTCTCGCTCATGGGCCGCTTCGCACGTTCCATCGTGCATGATTTGAAAAATCCGCTCAGCGTCATCGTCCTCGCCGGTGACGCCGCCGCCTCCGAGCGCGCCAGCCCGGAACTGCGTCAGAAGGCGAAAAAGCGCATCCAGCAGCAGGTGGAGCGCCTCACCCACATGCTCAACGAGCTGCTGCGAGTCAGCGAAGGCTCCACCCAGCACGCGCTGGAGCCGACCAACTTCGCCGCTTACTTCACCGAGGTGATTGAGCAGACCCGCGACGAGCTGGAGAACAAAAAGGTCGTCGTCGAGGTGCAGACCGAGGTGCCCTCAGTGGTGATGCCGCTCAACATCCGCCGTCTTGACCACGTCTTCTTCAATCTTTTCAACAACGCCGCCGATTTCATGCCGGATGGCGGGCGCATCATGGTGCGCTTCGAGGAAAGGCCGCGTGAAATTTATGCCGAGGTCGAGGACACCGGCCGCGGCTTCAAGCCCGGCATCGTGGACAAGCTGTTCACACCCTTCTTCACCGACGGCAAGCCCACCGGCACCGGTCTCGGCCTTTCCATCTGCAAAAACATCGTCGAAGACCACGGCGGCCGCATCTGGCCGAAGGAAGTGCCCGGATGCGGCGGAGTGTTCTGCTTCACGCTGCCGTTGAAGGCGTGACGTGTCTTATTTGTTGAGCACGAGACGCAGCGTGCCGTTGTGAATCTCCATCGACTGGATGCCGGCGAGGAATTTTTGCAGCGCAGGATCGGACTCGACATTTTCCGCCACGAGATCGACGCCCTTGATGTCGCCGATCCAACTGTTCGGCAGCGAGATGCCGCCGAGGCTCAGATCGTCGAGTTTCAGCGACAGCTTGTGCTCCGGCGTCAGGCTGGTGCCAAAGGTGAAGCGCAGGCGGATTTTCTGGTTCGGAAACACCGGGAAGTCCTCGGGCGCCTGGAAGATGACCGCGGCGGAGACGCGGCCTTCGCCGAATTTCACCTCCACGTTTTCTCCGAGCTGCTGTTGGGCCAGGTAGGCGTTCACCTCGCGCTCGTTGACGATGATTGTGCGGTTTGTCTCATCCGCGGGAATGGCGGCCGGGTTGTTGAGGACTTGCAGCTTGCTGTCGAACTCCGCCTTTTCGGTGGCCGTGAGGCTCACGGGATGGATGGGTGAAGGGTAGAATGTGTGTTTGACCCAGAGGCCGCCGGTGGCGGCGGCGATGCCCGCACAGCCAAGAATGACGGCGAGGGTGATGAGAACGGTTCTTTTTGTGGAACGCGCCCGCGGTGCGGCGGGCGCAACAGATTCAGTGGTGGTTTGCATGACGGTGGGATTGGATGGTTTCGCGTCGATTGTATTCACCTGCGGCCCAAAACGCCATCTACATGTTCACCGGCAGATTGTAAGCCATTGACTCCTGTCGCAGCTCTTGGGAACATCGCGATTAACCATGAAATACATCCTCGCACTCGACCAGGGCACCACCAGCTCACGCGCCATTCTGTTCAACCACGAGGGCGGCATCGTGGCGACGGCGCAGAAGGAGTTCCGGCAGATTTTCCCCAAACCGGGCTGGGTGGAGCATGACGCGCAGGAAATCTGGGCCACGCAGGCTGGAGTGGCGGCAGAGGTGCTGCAAACCGCGCGCGCCAAAGCAGCAGACGTTGCCGCCATCGGCATCACGAATCAGCGTGAGACGACCGTGGTGTGGGATCGCAAGACCGGGAAGCCGGTCTGCAACGCCATCGTCTGGCAGGATCGTCGCACGGCTTCGATCTGCGACAAGCTGCGCGCGCAGAAGCTCGACAAGCTCATCCAGCGCAAAACCGGCCTTGTCGTCGATGCCTACTTTTCCGCCACGAAGGTGCAATGGATGCTGCAAAACGTGAAGGGTCTCAAAGTCCGCGCCGCGAAAGGCGAGCTGGCTTTTGGCACCATCGACACCTGGCTGCTGTGGAACCTCACCGGTGGCAAGGTGCATGCCACCGATGTCAGCAACGCCTCACGCACGATGCTCTATGACATCCGCAAAGGCGACTGGGATGACGAGCTGCTGAAAATTTTCGGCGTGCCGCGCTCCATGCTGCCGGAGGTGAAGGATTCGAGCGGTGTGTTCGGCGCGACCTCGCTGCTTGGCGGCAGCATTCCCGTCGCGGGCATCGCGGGGGATCAGCAGTCGGCCCTGTTTGGCCAGGTTTGTACGAAACCCGGCATGGTGAAGAACACTTATGGCACCGGTTGCTTCATGTTGATGAACACCGGTACCAAACCCATCGCCTCGAAGAACAAACTGCTCACCACCGTGGCTTGGCGCATTGGTGGTCGCACCGAATACGCGCTGGAAGGCAGCGTGTTCATCGCCGGCGCGGCGATTCAGTGGCTGCGCGATGGCTTGGGCATCATCAAGCATTCCGCCGACGTCGAGGCGCTCGCCGCGAGCGTGCCGGACACGGGTGGTGTCTATCTCGTGCCCGCCTTCGCCGGTTTGGGCGCTCCGCATTGGGATGCGTATGCGCGTGGCACGCTCGTGGGCATGACGCGCGGCACCACGGCGGCGCACATCGCGCGTGCGGCACTGGAAGGCATCGCGTTGCAGGTCATGGACATTTTGAAAGCCATGGAGGCCGACGCTGGCATCAAATTGAAGGAACTCCGCGTCGATGGCGGCGCGTGCGTGAACAACCTGCTCATGCAGATGCAGTGCGATCTGCTCGGCGTGCCCGTCGTGCGCCCGAAAGTGAATGAAACCACCGCGCTCGGAGCCGCCTGCCTCGCGGGTCTCGCCGTCGGCTTCTGGAAGAACGTGGCCGACATCGCGAAGCACTGGCAGATGGATCGCACATTCAAGCCGACCATGAAGGCGGCGGCACGCGCCAAAATCACCCATGGCTGGAATCGTGCGCTCACCCGCGCCAAAGCGTGGGAGGAGAAATCCGCATGAAGCACACCGCGTGGATCAATCCGCCCTGCCCGCTGCTGCCGGAGGAGAATCGTCATTACGATCACACGGACGTTGAGGCGCTGAATCACGAGCGAGGGCCTCTGTTCTATGAAACAGCGCTGCATTACGCGCAGAGCCTGTGGCGCGAGGGGTTTCCGGCCAAAAGCATCCTCCTCATCAACCGGGCGCTCTCGCTGCCATTGAAGCGCGAAGAGCCGATCCTCGCCAAGTGGCCTCTGCCATATCAGGCGCTCGTGTGGATCATGCAGAACCGTGTGGAGGGCCAGTTCATCGGCAATCCGCGCCGTCACTGGCAGCATCTGGCCACGCGCATGGTCGAGCCGAACAAGGAGCTGCGCATTTGGCGAGCCTGGGCCTGTTGGTATCTCGCCAAAACCGTGCTTTCGGAGGCGGAATTCCCCTCCGACCAGAAACAAATCCGCGAGGAACAGCTCGTGAAGCCCACGCGAGAGCAGATCGCCGCCAACTTGCAGCGTCTCTCACCCGCCAATGATCTCGAAGTCTGGCAGCAGACCTTGCAGGCGATTCAAGCTGCCATCCAGCCGCTTGCCGCACGCATCCGCCGTATTGGCGCCGATGAACTGCCCATGGTGCAGAAGCTCGGGCATGCCATCTGGTTCGCGTATTACCCCGGCATCATCAGCGACGCGCAGATCCGCTACATGCTCTCCATCTGGTATCAGCCCGGCAACATGGCGCACGAGATGCAGGCGCGGGACGTGTGGTACGCGCTCGTCGAGGTCGAGGAGCGCGGCGCGGTCGGCTACATCTCGTTTGAAAAGCTCGCCATGGAGCCCGTGCTCTTCATCAACAAGCTCTACCTCCTGCCCGAGGTGCATGGCCACGGCCTCGGCGGCCTCACCCTGCGCTGGGCCGAAGACCGCGCCCGCGACCTGCGTTGCAAGCTCGTGCGCTTACGCGTGAACAAACGCAACGCCCCCGCCATCCGCGCCTACCTCCGCCACGGCTTCCACTTCACCGAGGATGTGTGCAGCGACATCGGCAGCGGCTTCGTGATGGATGATTATGTGATGGAGAAGGCGGTGCGTTGAGTTGAGCCGCATCAATTGTCATGCGGATAATTCATTCTCCCTCTGCCTTGATCTCAAGTGCGGCGATGAATGCCGGACAAAGCTGGCGGAGCCAAGGCAAGAAAAACGGATGCTGAAGCATGAGATATTCGTGCCGAAAAGGTTCCGGGAGTTTACCCATTCGCAAGAACTTGTCCCCAGCCTCTACGCATTCCCGAAGAAGCAGA
>CAMCWM010000174.1 GCA_945882215.1 Akkermansia muciniphila
CCTTCTTGGCGTGAACGCGGAGGATTTCCTCGCGGCCTTTCACGTCGGGCAGATTGACGGTGACCTGTCGGTCGAAACGGCCTGGACGCAGGAGCGCGGGATCAAGCACATCGGGGCGGTTCGTGGCGGCGATGATGATGATGCCTTCCTGAGTGTCAAAGCCATCCATCTCAACGAGCAGCGCGTTGATCGTCTGTTCACGTTCATCGTGACCACCACCCATGCCGTGACCGCGATGACGGCCCACGGCATCGATTTCATCGATGAAGATGAGGCAGGGGGCGTTCTTCTTGCCCTGCTCGAACATGTCCCGCACACGGCTGGCACCCACACCGACGAACATTTCGACGAAGTCGGAACCGCTGATGCTGAAGAACGGCACATCGGCCTCACCGGCGATGGCTTTGGCCAGCAAGGTCTTGCCGGTGCCGGGAGGGCCGGTCATGAGCACTCCCTTGGGGATCTTGCCGCCGAGGCGCTGGAACTTCTTCGGATCCTTGAGAAACTCGACGATCTCCTGCACTTCCTCCTTCGCTTCCTCCACACCGGCCACGTCCTTGAAGGTGACCTTGTTGCGGTCTTGGGCGAGCATCTTGGCCTTGCTCTTACCAAAGCTCATGGCTCCACGGCCCGCGCTGCGAAGCTGCTGGCGTACGAGGAAGTAGAAGAAGGCGAGAATGATCAGCAGCGGCAGCAGGAAGCCGAGCAGTGAGGACCACATCTCGTTTTCATAGACCGGGATGAGCACCAGGTTCTGCGCTTTGAGGAGATCGCGCAGTTCTTCCTTCTGGAACTCGATGTTCACGGCGACGGAGAATGGCTTGGACTCAAGCTTGGTCGCGCCGAAGGCCGGTGGTTTGCCAGTGGTGTCCTTGGCGGGTTCGGAAAGGACCGGTTTGCTCAAATCAGGCGCGGGAACCTCGGGTTCACCCGCTTTGCCAGCCGCCGCTTTGATGGCAGGCGACGGGAAATAATAACCACGGATGGTCTGCTCGGAGGTGGTGTCGAGATTGACGAGTTCGAGCTTTTTGCTGGGGTCAATGTTGCCGCTTTCGACCTCGATCTTGAATTCGGCGTAGTTGAAGACCTTCCGGCTGCCGGTCATCCCCTTGTTCATCATGAAGCCCGAGATCAGCAGGGTGATCGCGAGCGCGAAGAGCATGAAACCGCGCCAGTTGAACTGCGGATCTTGATTGCGGCGGTTTGGGCCCTCGGGGCGGTTGTTGAAGGGGTCGTCGGACATGAGCGGGGGTGTTACAGCTTAGTAACGCGAGTCCGAGCATACATGCCGGTAATTTTTTTGCAAAATGCGATTCCAGCGGGCCTAAGCAGCCCTAAACCGGCCTTTACAGCGACAGGGAAGGGGTCATCGACCCAGTGGCACGCGCTTGAATTCCCGCGTCAGACTCGTCAGGGAATCCTCCACGCCCATGCGCTCCAGGCTGCTGGCGCCGACGAAGCCGTCCGCGGTGGTCTTGCTGAGGATGTATTCCGCGTCCTTCGGCGTGTTGATGGGGCCGCCATGGGTGAGGGTGAACACGTTCGGGTTCACGCTTTTCGCGGCATCAATGATGTCCTGCGTCACTTTGACCGTGTGATCCCAGCTCACCACGGCATTGGTCACGCCGATGCTGCCGCCGACAGTCGTGCCGACATGCGCGATGATCGCATCCGCGCCGTTCTTGGCCATTCTGATCGCCTCCTCCGGCGTCGCCACATAGACGATGCTGAACAGGTCCATGCGCGTGGCCAGGCCGACCATTTCAAATTCTTTCTCCACGCTCATGCCGGTCTCTTCGAGGACGCCACGGAAGTGACCGTCCACGATGGTGTGAGTGGGAAAGTTGTTCACCCCGCTGAAGCCCATCTCCTTGACCTTGCCCAGCCAGTGCCACATGCGGCGGCGGGGGTCGGTGGCATGCACGCCGCAGATGACCGGGATTTCTTTGACCACCGGCAGCACTTCATACTCGCCGATCTCCATGGCGATGGCGTTCGCATCTCCATAAGCCATGAGGCCGCAGGTGCTGCCGTGCCCCATCATGCGGAAGCGACCGCTGTTGTAAATGATGATCAAATCCGCGCCGCCCTTCTCGATGAACTTCGCGCTGATGCCCGTGCCCGCGCCCGCCGCGATGATCGGCTCGCCTTTCGCCAGCGTCGCCTTCAGGCGATCAACGACTTCTTGCTTCGTGTAGGGATTTCCGATTCCGGTCCAGGGATTGGGCATGGCGTTAGGTTGGGTTGACGGTGGTTTACGATCGTTGACGGTGGATGACAGTGGATGACAGTGGTTTGAAACCATCGTCAACAACAGTCAACCATGTAAACAACCGCCAACTTCCCCTCCATGCACGCCAAAGCTGCCATCCAAGAGCTATCCGAAACCCACACGCACGGGCCGGGCACGGAGTTCCGCGTGGTGCGGGCCACGGAGCGGGACGCGCGCTCCTGGCTGCGTGGAGCGCCGGTGTGCGGCACGCTGGGCACGCACCGCATCGCTCACGCGGGCGTCATGACGGCGCGTGCGCCCTACCGCATCGTGCGCATGCATCAGGGCGGCTTGTATTTCCTCGCCTGCCTGGAAGGTGAGGGCCGCGTGCTCGTCGATGGCGCATGGAAAAAATGCAGCGCGGGCATGGCCGTGGCGCTGCCGCCCTTCATGGTGAACGCGTTTCATGCGGTGCCTGGCAAGATCTGGCGCTGCTGCTGGGTGCGCTACGAACAGCAGCCGCAGAAGACGCCCATCCTCAGCAGCAGTTCGCCGCTCATGGCCCCCTTTGCCGGCACCGCGCTCTACAGCGCCATCGAAGGCCTCATCGAAGAAGCCGGGAACGAGGCCAAACCGGCCGCCATGTTCCATTGGGTGGAACTGATCCAGCACTACATCGAGCGTTTCGCTCAACCCTGGCAGGTCGATGACCGCCTGCACCGCATCTGGGAAAAAGTCTCCGCCAACGTCGGCCATGACTGGACGCTCGACGAGCTTGCCCGGCAGGCTAACGTCAGCGCCGAGCACCTGCGCCGCCTCTGTCGCAAGGCGCTGGGCCGCACGCCCATGCACCACGTCACCTGGCTGCGCATGCGCAAGGCCGCCGAACTGCTCTCCACGACAAATCTGAAGGTGGAGACCATCTCCCACGAAGTCGGCTACATGAATCCCTTCGTCTTCAGCAACACCTTCAAAAAGTGGATCGGCTGGCGGCCGAGTGAGCATCGCAGCCGGATGGACGGATGATCAATCATCTCCATCTTCCCGCGAAATCCCCGCATACAGCTCGGGGAAGCGGCGTTCGAGGGACTTGGGGGTGATGTAGCCGATGATCTGGGCTTCGTTCCAGTCGGTGAGGCCCCAGAATTCGTGGGGGAAGGCCATGATGACGGCGGTGCAGGTAGGCACCTTCGGAATGTTGGCACGGGCGAGGATGTGCTCGGCGAAGTCGTGCAGGCCGGGATTGTGGCCGAAGAGCATGACGTGGTGCCAGCTTTCCTCGAAGCCGCGCAGGACGTCGAGGATGCGGTCTGACTCAGCGAGGTAGAGGCGCGATTCGAGCAGCAGCTTCTCGACTGGCATGGCGAAGGTCTCGCGCATGATCTGCGCAGTGCTCAAGGCGCGCAAGGCGGTGCTGGTGACGAGGCGGTCCGGCAGCGGGAGCAGGGCAGGGGAGCCGTTGCCACCGAAGTAGGTGCGATGCAGAAACGCCGCGACCGCAGGTGCGGCGCGCTGCCCGCGCTCATTGAGCGGACGATCATGGTCGGCGAGTCCAGGCTGGCCCCAGCTGGATTTCGCGTGACGCACGATGGTGAGGTATTTCATTTCTGCGGAGAGTTCAGGGCGGCCGGGCTAGGCGGCAATTTTTTCGAGCTTGATCGGGTAAGTTTGGAAGGCGTTCCACTGGCAGACGATGAGATCGCCGTTGTCGAGGACGCAGACATCGTGCCCGTGATCGAAAATGCGTTCGGCCTGCATTAGGGGCTTCAGTTTTCCCTCTTCATAGACGGGTTCAGTGCCGCCCGGGGCGCTGACGACCTTGCCAGCGGCATCGAGGATGACGGTGAAGCCGCTGGGGTTTTGTGGGAGCTTGTTGATCTCGGGGGTCTTGGACCAGCAGACGCCGGCGTAGAGTTCCTGCCCAGCGATGACGGGCCGGCAGACCATGGCTCCAGGAACGCCGAGGGTTTCGAGGTATTTGCCATCGAGCGTGAAACGACGGAAGCAGTTATCGACGCGTGAGGTGACGATGACGGTGGCCTTGTCCTCACCCTGGCGTGTGTCGATGGCGATGCCGTGGGCGTTGTTGAGGCGCTCCTCGGCGGGCACGTCTTTGTTGCCGCCGAAGCGCTGGATGAACTTGCCTTTGGCATCGTAGCGCAGAACAAACTGCGAGCCGTAGCCGTCGGCGACGTAGATGTCGCCGTTCGGAGCGATGGCGGTCTCGGTGGGATTGAAGACCATGTCCGGCTCATAGGCACCGACGCTCATGGGATGGCTGATGGAGAAGATTTCTTTGCCGCCGAGGTCGGTCTTGGTGATGCGGCCGGTCTGGCGATAGCCCGCGCTGCCGGATTTCCACAAACCGCTGTCGGTGACGAAGAGGAACTCCGCGCCGTTTTCATTCGAGAGTGTCAAACCATGGCCGCCGGGCCACACGCTGCCCCAGGAGTCGAGGATGGTGCCGTCGGGCTTGAAGACGAGCATCTGGTTGTCCCAATGATCGCCAACCATGAAGAGGCGGCCGTCTTTGACCTGGACCATCTCGTGGCAGTTCAGGATCGGGTGATGTCGCCCCTGACCGGCGGGCACCCAGTCTTTGTTCACTTTGTAGCGATGCGCACCGTGGCCGATGACGGTGTCTTTTTTCGGATCAGGCGCGGCACGCAGCTTTTCGGTGAACGTGGCTGCGGCAGCGGTGGCGAGACCGGAGAGGAAGTGGCGGCGTGTTTTCATGTGAGTCGGAAAATATCGTCACAAGCACGGCCCGGCGCACGCTCAATTCCGCTTCATCATGGTGGCGATGCGATGGACGGTCTGCGTGAGTTCGCCGGCTTCGTAGGGCTTTGGCAGCACGCCGACGAAGCCGCGCTCCAAGAAGACCATCTGCACCTCCTGCGTGACGCTGCCGCTGGTGCAGACGATGCGTGCGTCGGGGTCGAGGTGGAGGATTTCCGCAGCGGTTTCGGTGCCGTTCATGCCGCCGCGCAGCGTGAGATCCATGAGGACGACATCAGGCGGCGTGCTGGTGCGGAAGAGGCTCTGGTATATTTTGACGGCGTCCTGGCCGTTGTCACACTGCACGACCTCGTAACCGCAGCGGGTGAGGATCATGTGAGCGACTTTGCGCAGGTCATCCTCGTCATCGACGATGAGCACCTTGCCTTTGCCGTGTTTGAGCGGAACGGGCGCGGCATCGGCCGGGATGAGCTGCCTCGTGGTGCCAGATCCTGAGGCGGCGGGCAGGGTCACACTGAATTCGGTGCCGACGTTCGGTGTCGAGGTCACGCGGATCTCGCCGCCCATCTCGTCGATGAAGCGCTTGCAGGTGGTGAGGCCGATGCCATTGCCGTCCGCTTTCGTGGTGAATGACTCACGGAACAGGCGCTGCAGGTTTTCTTTCGCGATGCCGCAGCCGCGATCACGCACGATGAGGCGCACATGCGGGCCGGGCTTCAGCGTGCCATCGCCCGCGGCTCCCACGAGGTGGTTGTGTGCCTCCACATCCATGTAGCCGCCGTGTGGCATGGCCTGGATGCCGTTCATGACGAGGTTTTGCAGCACCTGGCTGAGCTTGACCGGATCGGCGAGGGCAAGGCGCAGGTTGTCGTCATTGCGCACGCAGACTTGCACGTTTGAGCCGGCACCAGCGAATTCCACGGTATCCCGCATCAGAGCGGCGATGTCAGTGGCCTCGTGCTTGCGTGGTGTCGCTTTGGAGGCATTGACGACCTGCGAGGTGAACTGCCTTGCACGCTTGAGGCCGGTGAACACGAGCTGCAACTCCTGGGCGAGCGCGGGCTGATCCTGCAACTGCTGCAGCAGGGCGGACAAACGCACCGTGACAGGACCGAGGAGGTTGTTCACGTCATGCGCGATGCCTTGGGCAAGAGCGGCGAGGTTTTCTTTGCGCAATTGAACCGATTGCGCGTCCAGATCGTCCGCCGCAGGCCGTGCTTCGGTCTTGGCAGTCGCGGTGGAGTGCGAAGGGCTGATTAGGATGGTGAAGTTCAGCAGCTTGCGCAGGCTGTTGAAGACCGCACGCACACGCCAGGTGCAGGGCACGGGACTTTGGGTGCGCAGGCTTTGCAGATGGCACTCGCACTCGTGGCAGCCACCGTTCTCCACGGCAAGCCGCAGGCCTTGCAGCAGCGTTGTGGCGTCATTGTCACCTGCGACGAGGTCATTGAGTCCCAGGCCGCGGAGTCCCGTCTCGGGGTCTGCCCCGGCCAGCATGGCGGCGGCGGCATTGCTGAAAATCACCTTGGGACCGCATTTGGGATCACTGGCCTCGCTTTCCACGATGACCACGCCGTCTGCCACCTGATCCAGCGCCACACGCAGGTAATAGTTTGCCACCTTCAGATGCTCCAGCCCCTGCTCCAGTTCACTGAGTGAGGCTGGAGTTGCGGAGGTGGTGGTGGAGGAGGTCATGAATTTTCCGCGTGCTTCCGACCCATTTAGCAATTCAAGATAATTAAGACAACTTCAATTTTTGATATTTTGAGTTTTTCTGACTCCCACATTTGCGAGCGGGTCTTTGGAGTGGCTTCATTTGTCTTTGTGGCACTGTGAAAAACCCCTTGCCGAACGAGACATCTCCTTTACCATCGCCGCCCCTATGTCCAAAAATGCCGGTATCGCCAAGACGAGGAAAGCTTACGCCAAGCGGTTCAAAATAACTGCCACGGGTAAGGTGCTGCGCCGTAAACAAGGCAAGCGCCATATCCTGCAGAACAAGAGCCGCAAGCGGAAGCGCAACCTCGGTAAAGTCGCCCTCGTGGCGGAAGTGGATGTCAAAGCAATCAAGGCGAACATGCCGTTCTCCCATCGCTAAGACGACCACACGGTCCTGAAATCAGGACCACGATGACTCTGCCTGATCCCGCTCCGTGGGATCTTCGAACAGGTGAGGCAGACCATCGCTACCCCAACAACAGCCTGATCAAAGACAAAGACACATGCCTAGAGCCACCAACTCCCCCGCCAGCAGGAAGCGCCGCAAGCGCGTGCTGGCAAAAGCCAAAGGTTTCCGCGGCTTCCGTTCCACGCACTTCCGTTATGCGAAGGATGCCGTCCGCAAAGCCGAAACCTACGCAACCCGCGACCGCAAGACCAAGAAGCGCAACTTCCGCAACCTGTGGATTCAGCGCATCAATGCAGCTGTCCGCCCGCTCGGACTGAGCTACTCGCGATTTACCGAAGGCCTCAAAGCCGCCGGCATTGATCTCGACCGCAAAGTCCTCGCCGACCTCGCTGTCAAAGACATCGCCGCCATCGAGGCTCTCGTCGGACAGGCCAAGGCTGCTCTCGAAAAGAAAGCCGCCGAAGCTCCCAAAGCCGCCGCGTAACGCCGCAGGTTCATTCAAACCTTTCACCGCAGCCGGGACGTCATTGTCCCGGCTGCTTTGTGTTTGAGTCTCGGCTGGCTAGCCGGGGATGCATTCTTTTCAGCGGCCTTTGATCATTCGAGTGTCGGGCATTGTCACAGAATGCCGCGCTCTTCCGGGCGCATCTGTCGCTTTCTTCTTTGATCCATGCCAGAACTTTACTCTCGCCGCAGCATTCTTCGCAAATTCACCGCTTTGGCCGCCTGTGGCACTACCAGCGCAGCCATGGCTTCGGATAACAAACGGCTGCTGATCGAACGTGTCGAGATCACAGTTCCCGGACTGCCTCCTGCAATGGATGGCTTTCGCATCGCCCAGCTCAGCGACCTGCATCTCGAGCCGTTCACCACGGTGGCTGACATCCTGCAGAGCGTGCATGCCTGCAATTCTCTGAAGCCCGACATGGTGGCCCTGACGGGAGACTTCGTGACCAACAACACCCGTGCGGCTCCGGTGGTGGCGGAATTGCTCGCGCAACTGAAGGCTCCATACGGTGTGTATGCCAGCCTGGGCAATCATGATTTCTGGAGCGGAGCACCGGAGGTCATCAGGGCGCTCAACGAGCATAAAATCCCTGTGCTGCGCAATGAGACCCGCCGCATACGCACTGACCTCGGCACGTTATGGCTCGGCGGCCTGGATTCCGTGTACGTGAACAAACCGGACGTGCGCAAAACCCTGCAGGACTGGAAGCAGACACAACCGCTCGTGCTGATGATGCATGAGCCGGACGCCGCTGATGTCATCGCGGCCGCAGGCGTGAAGGCGCTGCAGATTTCCGGCCATACTCATGGCGGTCAGCTCGTCTTCCGCGGCAAGGCACCCATGACTCTCCGCCGCGCCCGTCATGGGAAAAAATACCTCGCCGGCCAGTATCAGGTGGGAGCGTTGCAACTGTATGTGAATCGTGGCATCGGCTGCGTCGGGGTTCCGTTGCGCATTGGCTGCCCGCCAGAAGTGACGGAGCTGACCTTGCGCAGCCCAGAACTCGCACGAGCGTGATCCACTGCGAACAGGAGGCCGGAGACCTTTCCAATGGTTGCACGCGGGCTTTCCCGCAGCTAAGGGGCCGGTTCCATGCTTTCCGCCCTCGACTCTCTCAAAACCGAAGCCCTTGCCGCGCTCGACGCTGCTCAGGATGAATCCGCGCTCGAAACTGTGCGCGTGAATTTCCTCGGCAAAAAAGGCAGTGTCACTGCTCTCAGCCAGGGGATGAAGGACGTGCCCGCCGATCAAAAGAAGGAGGTCGGTGCCAAGCTCAACGACGTGCGCACCGCCGTCACCGAGGGCATAGAGTCAAAGAAGCTCGCACTTCAGGCCGCCAAGGATGCCAAAGCCGTTGAAGGCATCGACATCACGCTTCCGGGCCGTCCCGGTGCAGGCGTCGGTGCGCTGCATCCGCTCACGCAGATTCGCGATCTCGCCATTCGCACGCTGCGCCGCATGGGCTTCGCGCTTGCCGAAGGCCCCGAGATTGAGACCGAATGGCATTGCTTCGACGCGTTGAACACGCCCGCCGATCATCCGGCTCGCAACGAGAAAGACACGTTTTATCTTCCCGATGGCCGCCTGCTGCGCACGCACACCTCCAGCGTGCAGATTCGCACCATGGAAGCCGCGAAATCGCTCCCCGTCCGCATCATCGCCCCCGGTGCCGCGTATCGTCGCGATGAAATAGATGCCACGCACCTCAGCGTCTTCAACCAGCTCGAAGGCCTCTACGTCAATCAAGACGTCAGCCTCGGCGACCTCAAAGGCACGCTCGAATACTTCTTCCGCGAGATCTTCGGCCCCAGTACCGCGGTACGCTTCCGTCCACACTTCTTCCCGTTCACCGAACCGAGCTTTGAGATTGATGTGAAGCTCGAAGCGAAGGGCAAAGACGCTCGCTGGATCGAAATCGCCGGCTGCGGCATGGTCGATCCCGCCGTCTTCACTGCCATCAACAAAGCGCGTGGCGACACGCTCTTCGATCCCGACACCACCACCGGCTTCGCCTTTGGTCTCGGCCTCGACCGCCTCGCCATGATCATGCACGGCATCACCGACATCCGTCACCTCATCGACAACGATGTGAGGTTCCTTCAACAATTCGCTGCATGATTTTCGACAGAAGAATGGGGACAAAAGAATGTCCCTGATTCTTCTGTCCCCATTCTCCTGTCGATTTCTTTTATCTTTTCACGTCATGCAAACTTCCCTCTCCTGGCTCAGCACTCATCTCGACCTGAGTTCCTACACCACCGCCCAGCTCTCCGATCTCCTCACCTTCGCCGGTGTCGAAGTCGAAGGCATCGAAGAACGCGGCGTCACCACCGACAAAGTCGTCGTCGCGCAGATTCAGTCCTTCGAGCAGCATCCAAATGCTGACAAACTCAGCGTCTGCCAGGTCGATGACGGCAGCGGCACCACACGTCAAATCGTCTGCGGTGCCAAGAACTTCAAAGCAGGCGACAAAGTGCCCCTCGCGCTCCCTGGAGCTGTTTTACCCGGCGGATTCGCCATCAAGGAGGGCAAGCTCCGCGGCGTGGATTCCATGGGCATGATGTGCAGCGGCAAGGAACTCGGCCTCGGCGAAGATCACAGCGGCCTGCTCATCATGGCCGCCGATTCACCCATCGGCACCCCCTTCAATCAGCTCAATCCCGCCGACGTGCTCTTCGATCTCGAGATCACGCCGAACCGTCCCGACCTCCTCAGCCACCTCGGCCTCGCCCGCGAACTCGCCGCACTCACTGGCCTCCCGCTCAAGAGCGAACGCCACCACGCACAGACCACCACGAAAACCAAAAAGGCCGCTGACGACCAAGTCGTGCTCAAGGCCGCCGAAGCCTGCCCGCTTTACACCGCCCGCATCATCAAAGGCGTCAAAGTCGGCCCCAGCCCCGAGTGGCTGCGTCGTCGTCTCGAAAGCATCGGCCTGCGTCCCATCAACAACATCGTGGACATCACGAACTACGTCATGATGGAGATGGGCCAGTCGCTGCACAGCTTCGACCTCGACAAGCTCAACGGCGGCATCGTCGTGCGCATGGCCGCTGAGGGTGAAAAATTCCTCGCGCTCGATGGCCAAACCTACGCGCTGCAAACCGACGACCTCGTCATCGCCGACAGCCATCGCCCCGTCGCCATCGCAGGTGTCATGGGCGGTGAAGAAACCGGCGTCACCGACACTACGTTCAATGTGCTGCTCGAAAGCGCCTACTTCGCCCCCAGCGGCATCCGCCGCACCTCACGCCGCCTCGGCCTCAGCAGCGACAGCAGTTACCGCTTCGAGCGCGGCATTGATCCGCAGCAGGTGCAAGGCGGTTCCGAGTTCGCGACCAAGTTGATCCTCTCCATCGCCGGTGGCACCGCCGAAGAGGTCGTCCTCGTCGCTGGCGAAGCCCCCGCGCTCGTCGGCGAAGTCACGCTTGATGAAAATCGCGCGCGCAAGCTCCTCGGCACGCCCGACATCACGGGCGACGAAATCCACGCCATCCTCGAAAAGCTCGGCCTCACCAAAAAGTCCGCCAGCAAGCACGAAAGCCACTGGCTCATCCCCAGCTATCGCCTCGACCTCCAGCGCCCCGTCGATCTCATCGAAGAACTCGCCCGCGTCATCGGTCTCGACCGCGTTCCATCACGCCAGGTCGCCGTCGCATCGCCTGTCGAGGCCGCCGACCGCACCTACGACTTCGCAATGAATCTGCGCCAGTCCCTGGCCAGCCGCGGCTTCTTTGAAGCGCAAACCCTGAGACTCATCGCCACCGCACAGCTTTCAGACAGCCTCGGCGCTGCCGATGCCGCCAGCGTGGCCGTCGCTGTCAAAAATCCGCTCAGCGAAGACCACACCACGCTTCGTCCCAGCATCGTGCCTGGCCTCATCGCCACCGCCGCGCTCAACATCCGCCAGGGTTTGCATCGCCTGCGCTTCTTCGAACTCGGCCGCGTCTTCCTCAAGCTCCCCAACGGCTCCAGCCGCGAGGAAGAACGCCTCTCCATCCTCCTCAGCGGCCCCGTGTCACCTTCGAGCTGGCATGGCCGCGATCCCCAAGCCGCAGACATCCACGAACTCGTCGGCCAGATTCAAAACCTCACGCGCACCCCCATCGAAGTGCGTCCTGCGAAAGAAAACGCCGCCAACTTCCTCCTCACCAGCGAACTCCGTGCCGGCAACCGCGTCCTCGGCTGGATCGCGCAGCTTCATCCGTCCCGTGCCCGCGACATCGACGCCCGCCACCCCATTTACGTCGCCGAACTCCTCCTCAGTGCCCTGCGCCAAGGCAGCACCGGCCCCACCAAATTTGAGGAACTTCCCCGTTTCCCCGGTATGACCCGCGATGTCGCCATGGAAGTCCCCGCCGACCTCCCCCACGCCAAAGTCGCCGCCTTCTTCGCCGCCCAGAAGCACCCGCTCTTCATCGGTGCCGAAGTCTTCGACATCTTCACCGACCCCAGCGGCACCAAGATCGCCAGCGACCGCAA
>CAMCWM010000175.1 GCA_945882215.1 Akkermansia muciniphila
GCACCAATCGACTGTAAATCGCAGCCCCGGACGTGCTGCGAGGCACCAATCGACTGTAAATTACATCCCCGGATGTGCTGCGAGGCATCAATCGACGGTAAATTGCATCCCCGGATGTGCTGCGAGGCACCGAATGACCCGACTCCAAAGTCCGGTAATGAGCCAGGAAAGCCCAGCCGACATCCCCAGGGTGGCCGTAGGCGTGGGCAAGCCTCTCCAGGCCATCCGCCCCAGGATTCCGCGTCGCCAGAAGGCAGCTTCTGGCACTTTCGGCTGCGACGATTCAATGCCTCCATCATTCCGGCTTCCCTCCGGCAAGCGGTCTCGACTCTCCCGGCTCGACATTCCGCATTTGCCATTCATCCTCCACCCCCATGCTCCCGCCGCCGCCCATGACCCCCAAAGCCCAGGCCGCCTACGAGGAGGCGCAGAAAAGGATCGCGCAATGCAGGGAGGATCAAGGGACGGAGCTTCACCTGTCTGAACTGGGCCTCACCGCGCTGCCGCCTGAGCTATTCCAGCTCACGGCGCTGACGCGGCTTGACCTCGACGGCAACCATCTCACCGCGCTGCCGCCGGAGCTAGGCCAGCTCACCGCGCTGACGTGGCTTGACCTCGACAAAAACCAGCTCACCGCGCTGCCGCCGAAGCTAGGCCTGCTCAGAGCGCTGAGGCTGCTTTTCCTCAACGACAACCAGCTCATCGCGCTGCCGCCGGAGCTAGGCCAGCTCACGGCGCTGACGCAGCTTTTCCTCGACAAAAACCAGCTCACCGCGCT
The DNA here is from genome assembly GCA_945882215.1 of Akkermansia muciniphila. Lineage (GTDB taxonomy): Bacteria > Verrucomicrobiota > Verrucomicrobiia > Verrucomicrobiales > Verrucomicrobiaceae > Prosthecobacter. The sequence goes on from CAMCWM010000175.1 coordinate 779, forward strand.
GCCGCCGGAACTAGACCAGCTTACGGCGCTGACGGGGCTTTACCTCCACGGCAATCCCGGCCTGGATCTGCCGCCGGAGGTGCTCGGCCCGACCTGGCGGGATGTTGTAAACAAGAAGCTCACCGCCGCCGCGCCGCGCGGAATTCTGGATCACTACTTTGCCCGCGTGCAGCAAGGGGATCGCGCGCTGAACGAGGTGCGCCTGGTGCTCGTCGGCCGGGGCAGCGCGGGGAAGACCAGTCTGGTGCGGCGGCTGGTGCATGACCGCTTTGATCCCAAGGAGCAAGAGACGCCGGGCATTGCGCTGAGCGACTGGGTCATGCGCGGCTGCGCAGGTGAGCCGGTGACGGCGCATGTGTGGGATTTTGCCGGGCAGGTGATCACGCACTCGATGCACCGCTACTTCCTCTCCCACCGCACCATCTACATCCTGGTGCTCACGCAGCGGGAGGATATGGCCGGGGAGGATGCGGAATACTGGCTGAAGCTGATCGAGAGCTACGGCACCGAGACCCAGGCCGATGGCAGGAAGACCAGCCCGCCGGTGCTCGTGGCGCTGAACAAGTCGAACCAAGCCACGGTGAAGGTGGACCGTGGTGCGCTGCAGGAGCGCCACCCGTCCATCGGGGCATTCATCGAGACGGATTGTGAGGATGGGCGCGGCATTGAAGACCTACGCGCAAGCCTCTGCCAGCTCATGGATGATCCGAAGGTGAAGCCCTGGGTGCGCCAAGGCTACCCAAAGAAATGGTGGGACGTGAAGGAAGCTATCCGCAAAGTGCAGCAGGACCGTCCGCATGTGAGCTACGACGAGTGGCGCACGATCTGTGCAGGCTGCGGCGTGACGGATGTCAAGGGTCAAGACGCGGCCAGCCGCGATCTGCACACGCTCGGTGTGGCGCTGAACTACGCCGATGACGAACGCCTGCACGACAACACGGTGCTGCGCCCCAACTGGGTAACGCACCATTGCTACAACCTGATCCGCCATGCGACCACGCAGAAAGGTGAGCTGAACCGTAGCGACCTCCCCACCGTGCTGGGAGCCGGCGACCACGGCGAGCATGACCCGAAACTGCATTTCTATTTGATGCGACTGATGGAGCGCTTCGAGGCGGCGTATCCGCTGGGTGAGGAATGGCCGCCCGAGCGCTGGCTCGTCCCCCTGGCCCTGCCAGACAGCCAGCCTGCGGGGGTGGAGGTCTTTGGCAAGGCTGCGCCCGAAGATGCCGCGCGTCTGCGCTACACCTACACCTCGGTGCCGCCCGGCCTGCTGGCGCAGTTCATCGTGCGCACCCATCCGCTGATGGAGTCGCAGATGCAGTGGGCCAGTGGCACCGTGCTGACTCTGAATGAAGCCCGTGCCCTCGTTCGCGCCGTCTCCAAGACCGAGGTGGAAGTCACCGCCATCGGCAGCAACCCCGACGCCCGCCGCGATCTCGCCGGCCTCTGCCGCGATGAGCTGAACAGCCTGAACGCCCAGATCACCGGCCTGGAATTCACCGAGCGCACGGAAGTCGTGGCCGAAGGCGAGCGGGTATGGGTGAAAGTGCCGACGCTGGAGAAAGATGAGCTGAAAGGCAAAACCAAAACGGCGGTGGAGACCAGTGAGGGCAGCGCGGAAGTGGAGACCAAGAAAGAGCTGGATGAGTTCGGGACGGAGGAGGGGCGGCTACCGGATGAGGGGAGAGGTTCTCCCACTGTTTTTGAAAGAGCCAGAGAGGAATATCATCGTGAAATAGGAGTCACCCCCCCCCAAGCGCTCCAAGCCCAAGCCGGTCATCTTCATCAGCTACAGCCACCAAGACGAGCGCCATCTCAAGACGCTGAACCTGCACCTGACGGTGCTGAAGAATCTGGGCCTCATCCACAAGGTCTGGCACGACCGCCGCATCCAGCCGGGCATGGATTGGGATAAGGCAATCCAGGACGAGATCGCGAAAGCCGATGTTGTGATCTTTCTCACCAGCACTGCCTCGCTGGCCAGCGGCTACATCAATCAGCATGAAGTGCGTCCTGCGTTGAACCGGCATCTGTCGAACAAGGCGGTGTTTGTGCCGATCATCCTCGAGCCCTGCGATTGGGTGGACTCCTTTGCCAACAGCCCGCCGCTCAAGAAGCTCAAAGAACGCAGGAAGCGCGTGCCACAAGGTCTGCCCCGCGATAACCAGCCCATCAACTCCTTCACCCCCCGCAGCATCGGCTGGCATCAGGTGAGCGAGGGACTGAAAGAGCTGCTCATTGAGGTGAAGGCGAAGCTGAAGTGACAAGTCACCCACCCCACCCTCTATGGAACTCGATCGCACTGGCCCGCTTCGTGGTGACGCTTCCATGAATTACACGTGAGCGATCTTTCCACCTCTGCCAGCGTGCATCGTCTTCTTGTCATGCTTCTCATGCTCGCCTCCTGTGCGCGCATGCCTGTGCCCACCACGCTGCCACCTGAATTCGCTGCGGCATTGCCCCCAAGCTGCCAACAAGTGCTCTATGTCACGGCTGCGGACGATCAGACGACTTCAGGCCGTCTTCAGATGCTTCAACGTAACCCAAGCAGCCCTTGGACGAGCCTTGGTGAAGGGATTCCCGTTCGCATCGGACGCCACGGACTCGCCTGGGGCGTTGGAGAGCCTGTTTTGCCTGTTCCCGCCGGTTTTCGCACGAAACAGGAAGGTGATGGCTGCGCTCCGGCGGGTGTCTTCCGCATCACGCAGGCCTTCGGTTCCGAACCGAAGCCGAACTGGATCAAACTGCCCTACATCCGCTGCACCTCGCATCATTTCGGCATCGACGATGTGCGTTCGCGTCACTACAACCAGATCGTCGATGATCGTGAGGTCACCTGCGACTGGACCAGTCCCGAAACGATGGTGCCCGGCGGCGGCTGCTACCGGCTCGGGGCTGTGATCGCTCACAATCCACAAAACCAGCCCGGACACGGCTCCTGCATCTTCCTTCATGTCTGGCAGGGTGAAACCATCCCCACCTCCGGCTGCACGGCGATGAGCGAGAGCGACTTGCGCTCCATTCTCATGTGGCTGGACCCCGAAAAAGATCCACGGCTCGTGCAACTGGTGCGAAAGCCGGAATAAACAGGGTCAGCGATGTTCGATCACATCGTTGCTCTTGAAGCGCACTTTCGGCAGTGATGCGTAGCGGTCATCCGCATGGCGATAACCAACGGGGCAGAGCACGGCGGTGGTGAGGCCCTGGGCTTCGAGGCCGAGGATCTCGTCGTATCTTTCGGCGACGAATCCTTCCATCGGGCAGGTGTCGATGCCGAGCAGGGCGCAGGAGGCCATGAACTGGCCGAGGGCGATGTAGGCCTGCATCTTGGCCCAGACGGTGATGTATTGACTGCGTTCGCCGGTGACGACATCGCCAATGAGCATCCTGCGAAAACCGGCGAGCGCATCCGGCGTACCGCCGCGCACTTCGGCGATGCGGATGAGGTTCGCATCGATATCGGCCTCGGTCATCGTGCGTTTCGTGGCCATGACGACGAGATGTGAGCAATCGGCGACCTGTCGCTGCCGCCAGGAATGCGGCACGAGCTGTTCACGCAGATCCTTGTCCTGAATGACGAGGAACTTCCACGGTTGCAGGCCGTAGCTGGAGGGCGTGAGAACCAGCGATTCTTCAAGCGCGGCCCAGATGTCGGCGGGTATTTTCTTCGTGGAGTCGAAGACCTTGGTGGCATAGCGCCAGTTCAGGGCGGCGAGGAGTTCGGTGGGAGTCATGTGCAACAGTTCGCGGTTTGGCACGGAATCGGACGAACTGCAACCGGCAGACACGTTAAAGCGCGAACCACATGCTCATTCCAGTTCCGGTGGCACATTGCCATACGTCCAGGGTTTGCCAGCGAAGGGCGGGATCTTGGGCTGCTCGGGCTTCGGCTCGGGAGCCATTTGGTTGGCGAGTTCGATGCCTTTATTGGCCATCTGCGTGCCAGCAGTGATTTCGAGATTCGAGTAGGCGGTGAGACGTGTTTCGTAACCGCCGCCGTTCGGGCCGAACGCCTCCTCCGTGGGCACGTAGCCGACGATGCCGTTGGAAAGTTCGCATGGGAAGGTGAAGGCGTGCTTGCTGCCTTTTTTGATGTCGAGGCCATACTGGACGAAGTACTCAGCAGGATTGGAAACGAAGCATGCCGGGCCGATTTTGACGCACTGCACCTCACAATCGACCAGCGGGACGGTCTTGTTGAGGTGATCGAGCATGACGATTTCCTTCGCGAAAATCCATTCGGTGGGTTCGACGGTGTTCTTCGGCTTCTGTACGGTTTCGAGGCTTCTGGCGACGCGTTGCGCTGAGGGCGGACGGCGTTTGATCTTGAGCACCTCCTGACGCGTCTCAACGGGAGCGGCTGCGGTCTTCGGCATCGCAAGCAGGGTGCGGATCGCTTCCGCTCCGATGCGGCTGCCGACAAATTGTGACCACTCCTCCGGTTTCGGGCGCTGATTGGGACTGAGATTGTCCACCTGCGTCACATCACCGCATGCGCCTTGCATGAAGACGATGGGCGCACGCGTGCCGAGGCCGCCTTGGATGGTTTTTTCGAGGTATTGAATCCAGTTGGCCGAGATGCCGCCGGGATTGGTGGTGGCATGGCAGGCATAGTTCACCACAACACCGACAAGCTGGCCCTGCATGTCCCACGCACCGATGACACCGACCTGTGGGTCGATGGGGCCGGCATATTCGAGGATGTCCGGATTGCCCGCGCCGGGATGACTCCAGCTCTGGCCGTTCTTCATGCGCAGACGGCGATTGAAAGCCACCTTGTCCTCATGGCCGAAACCAAAACCAAGCTGCACCGGCACCTTGCCACGATCTGCCGCGACGACACCGGCGACGATTTCGTTCGTCAGACGCAGCAGGTAGCCAGCGTCAGCGCAGGAGGATTCTTCATACGCCAGCCGCTTCACGAGATCGGACGCGGCATCGTATTCGCCCGGCATCACCATGCCCACCGGACCGGAACTGTGCGAATGCGAGGCGCAGATCAGCACCGCATCACCTGTGATCCCGGTGGCTTTTTCAATCTGCGCTCTGGCATCCAGCACGACCTGCCGTGGCACGACGAGCGCATCGAGGCCGATCACCGCGGCGCGTTTTTTGCCGTCATCGAAAAGTGCGACGCGCACTTTGCACGGATCATGGAAGGTTTTGTGGAAGCCTTTGCCGTAGCCGCCGGGCTGCTCCATGCCGATGCCGGGTGTGATGTCACGCTCGGCGAAGCCAGCCTTGATGCTTGAGGTGAGAGCTGGTGTCTGGGCGTGCAGTGTCGCCGTGAGAAGACAAAGGAGAAGGGTGGGGCGCATGCCACGGAGTACGTCCTGCGACAGCAGATTCCTGAGAAAAAACTTACAATTCATTCTGGCGTGGATATTGCATCTTGCCTGCGGATAGGACTATCCTTCCGCCGTTCGACTCCTCCCGGTTCGTGCACGCGCTCTATTACATCGCCAAAGGCCAGAAGACTCTGGGGCCCTGCTCCAAGGATGATCTGCGCAATTTCCTCGCGTACGGATCGATCAAGGACAGCGATCTGGTGAAGCGCGAGGATGACGAACAGTGGCGGCCGGTTTCCACGCTGCTGGAACTGCATGCTGAAGGACAGGTTTCAGCCGACGGTCTCACCGTTCGGCCTTCACGCAGGCGGGTGGCACGCTACCGTGACTACAACCGCGTGCCTTACAGCCAGCGTGGCGGCGCGGTGCTGCGGCGCATGATCCTGGGCTTCTTGCTTTTTCCGCCGCTGCTGTGGTGGGCGGCGGTGTCGCTCTACTCCGATCATATTTTCCGCCGGAAAAAGGACGAGAACGGTTACCTCAAAGTCTGGGGTCGCTGGGTGGAGGTGCTGGCGACGCTCTTGATCATCATCAACGCCGTCGCGTGGTGGGCGGGCATCACCTATGCCTCGTGGATTCTTGGTCCGGGACTGAGTGAGCTGATGAAAGGCTTGGGCGAAGCTGCGGATGTGATCAAAGGACTCTTCAACGACATGTCGATGAAGTGATTTTTGCGAATCGATCTACTGCCGGGATGCCAGGCAATACGCCGCTTGTCATTCGCTGTGCAGGATTTGGCATCCTGAAGGTAGGCTGACACGCTGGCACTTCTCTCCGCGTTGGTTGCGGCATGAAAGCCACGCTGCTCATCCCGATCATCGCTGTCGTCACCAGTCTTCAGGCCGCTCAACCAAACGTCGCCGCCGCCTCGAAGCAAATTGACGCCCTGCTGGCCCAGAGCTGGCAGAAACACAAGATCAAGCCCAACGCGTTGGTGGATGACGCCACCTTCCTCCGCCGTGCCTATCTCACCGTCGTGGGCCGCATCCCGACACTGGACGAAGCCAAGGCTTTCCACGCCTCCCTGGCTCCCGACAAGCGCTCCAAGCTCATCGACTGCCTGCTCGCCAGTGATGGTTATGTGCAGCATGCCTTCAACTACTGGGCCGACGTGCTTCGTGCGCAGAGCCAGGGCGTGGGTGGCAGCACCACGGCGCAGCAGTACCTGAACTTCATCCGCGAATCACTGAGCACGAACAAGCCCTGGGACCAGATGGCCCGCGAACTCGTCTCCAGCGAGGGCACCTGCTTCGACACCGGCGCCATCGGCTACTACATGCGCGACCGCGGCATGCCGCTCGACAATTTGTCCAACACCACGCGCATCTTCCTCGGCACGCGCATGGAGTGTGCGCAGTGCCACGACCATCCCTTCGACAAATGGACGCAGAAGCAGTTCTTCGAGATGGCGGCCTTCACTCACAACATGAGCGCCACCAGCTACCGCTCGAAGGGCAACGACGAAGTTCAAAAGATGATGCGCGCGGACAAGTCGCTCGACAGCCAGTCGCGCGATCTCATGCGCCAGGCGCTCAACGAGGCCTTCCGCCCGCTGCGTGACACGCTCGTGGTGCAAAACAAGGGGGCCATCCGGCTGCCTCACGATTACAAATACTCGGACGCGAAACCCAAGGATGTCGTGCAGGCTTCCGTGATGTTTGGCAAGCCGGTGACGCTGACGAAGGAGTCCAACACCATTGGTGAGTTCGGCCAATGGCTCACCTCTGCCGAGAATCCTCGCTTCACCACCATCATTGCCAACCGCCTGTGGAAGCGCGTCTTCGGCGCGGGCATTTACGAGCAGGTCGATGAGATGATGGACAACAGTGTGGCCTCGAATCCCGAGCTGATGCGGTTCTTGGAGAAGCAGATGGTCGCGCTGAAGTATGACATGAAGGCCTACTTGCGCATGCTGCTGAACACGCAGGCATTCGCTCGCGAAAGCACGAAGGAAGTCAGTCCTGGCGTGCCTTACTACTTCCAAGGGCCTGTTTTCCGCCGCATGACTGCCGAGCAGGTGTGGGACTCGCTCGTCGCTCTCGTTAGCCCTGATCCTGAGCAGCCGAACTGGAGCGCTCGTGAGCGCGAGAAGCGCGATCTCGAAAACCGCCGCCGTCTGGCGCAGATTCTCGACCAGACCGAGGCTCCATTGCTGTTTGAAGCCTCGAAGGCCGTCGCCGATGCCATGCGCGAGCAGAACAAAGAGTTCGATGCCCTGCGCAAGGAACTCGACGAGGCCCGTGCCAAGGACGACAAGGAAAAAGCCCGCGACATTCAGCGCCGCCTCGGACAGAGCCAGCGCATCCTGCGCGAGAACGTCTCCAAGCACTTCTACGCTGCCGCGAAGAAGTCTGGCAATGAGAAGATCCAGGCCGAACTGGCAGCGGTGAGCGGTGGTGGCTCGATGGACATGGCGATGATGAGTTTGATGGAGGACACGCGTGTCGATGCCAAAGACATGCCGCTCGATCCCAAGCTCCTGAAACGCATCCAGGCGGATGAGCAGGTGCTTGGCATCAAAGACCCAAAGAGCGCCAAGAGTTACGAAACCTACCAGAAGACGCTGCACCAGACCTGGAGCCGCGCGGCTGAGTTGCCGTCGCCCGCCCCACGCGGCCACTTCCTGCGTGAGTTCGGCCAGAGCGATCGTGAGATCATCGAAAACGCCAGCGACGAGGCCAGTGTGCCGCAGGCTCTCACCATGATGAACGGCTCCCTGCTCGGCCAGATCACCGGTGCGTGGTCCACCCTCAGCATCAACCTGCGCAAGGCCGCGACCAACGAGGAAAAGATCAACACCTTCTTCCTCAGCCTCTACTCCCGCCCGCCTTCTGCGAAGGAAAAAGCGCAGATGCTACAAACCCTCGAATCCTACGCCTCCAACAAAAACCTCTGGGAGGACATCACCCTCGCCGCGCTCAGCACCCAGCGCTTCATCTTTGTCGAGTAGGCCCGCTTGAAACTTTAAACCTCAAACTTGAAACGATCATGAACTCCGAACTCACCCGCCGCTCCGTGATGACCCGCATGGCCCAAGGCTGCCTTGGCGTCGGCCTGCTGCCTTCGATGGAGCATCTGTTCTCCGGCAAAGCTCTCGCCGTGGGCGAAGGTGCAGCAGTGGCGAAACAAGCCGCTACCGCGCGCAACGTCATTTTCCTCTACATGACCGGCGGCCAGAGCCATCTGGACACCTGGGATCCGAAACCCGAGAACAAGGAGGTCGCCGGGCCGGTGAAGGCCATCAAGACCAGCGCCGACGGCGTGCAGATCAGCGAATACCTGCCACGCATGGCCAAACAGATGCACCACGCCTGTGTGATCAACTCCATGGCAACCAACACGGCCGCGCACGAGCAGGCAAATTACTTCATGCACACCAGCTTCGGCCTGCGCAGCACGATCAAGCATCCCGGCATGGGCGCGTGGCTGAGTTTCTACCAAGGAAGCGGCAATCCGGCGCTGCCGGCCTATGTCTATGTCGGTAACGACAGCCGTCATCCAGGCGCGGGCTTCTTTGCGAAGAAACACGGGCCGCTCATGGTCAACAACCCCGAGGCCGGGCTGCAAAACGTCCGTCCGCAAAAAGGTGTGACGGATGAGCGCTTCGCCTTGCGTCGTGAAATGGCCGGGGCGCTCGACGCCGAGTTTCAGGGCAAGTGGGAGACGCGTGGTGTGAAGGCTTATGCCGACATGTATGACGACGCAGTCAAACTCATGAAGAGCGAAGACCTTGTGGCCTTCGACCTGACCAAGGAGCCGGAAGAACTCCGAACGGCCTATGGCAAAGACACCTTTGGCCAAGGGTGCCTGCTGGCGCGTCGTCTCGTCGAGCATGGCGTGCGCTTCATCGAGGTCAGTTTCGGCAGTTGGGACACGCATGTGGCGAATTTCATCAACACGCCACGCCTCTGCGACACGCTCGACACCGCTCTCGCCGCGCTTGTCACCGATCTGGAGCGTCGTGGCATGCTCGACAGCACGATGATCGTGGTCAGCTCCGAATTTGGCCGCACACCGAAGATCAACCAGAACCAAGGGCGTGACCACTACCCGATCTTCAGTTCCGTCATCATCGGTGGCGGCATCAAAGGTGGCATCAAATACGGTGCCACCACTCCTGACGGCGCAGGTATTGCCGCTGACAAGGTCGGTCCACCTGATTTGAACGCCACCATCGGCTACGCGCTCGGCCTTCCGCTCGATCAGGTGATCTTCTCGCCCAGCAAGCGTCCCTTCACAGTCGCCGACAAAGGACAGCCGCTCACACATCTGTTTGCGTGAGCGATCAAGGCGACTTGCGTCGAAAGACGATCGAATACCCATCCGCTTGGCCGGTCATGATCTTCACTTCGAGAAATTCATGACCAGCCTCCTGGTAGCGTTTTTCCCACTCCTTGTCTGAGAGTCCGTGACCGTCGATGCCACTGCTGGCGGCATAGACCGTCAATGCACCAGCAGGGTCTGATTTTCGAATCTCCCGATCTTTTGTTTTGGAACGAACGTCATCACCGACCACTTCCACGAAAGTCCATCCATCCGCTTCCATGGCTTTTCGCTCTGCGGCGATTTCAGGCGTATCCATGTAGGATCTGCTACAGGCGGCGAGAACCAAAGCGATGAGGGTTGTCAGCGGAAGATAATTCATGTTTCAACAAGATGCATTGGATTGAGCGGTGGTATGAAAACGCCCGGCAGGAGGCCTGCCGGGCGTTAAATAGAATCATCAACAGGCAGCAAGCCTGTTAACGATTTTAGAGGTTTGTGGCGCTGTAATCCCAGCCGTCGCGGACGGCGGCGCGTTTCATGAGCTTGTTGGCGTCGGCGTTGTCGGATTCCTGCTTGCTACTGTCCCAGTTGATGACTTTGCCGGGGTTGGCGATGGCGAGGTTGCCGAGGAGACAGAACTTCGTCAGCGGCACGGAGTAGTCGAAGTTGCTGCCGCAGATCTTGTTCTGCTCGATGGCGCGGACGAGTTCGAGCTGCGGCTCGCCTTCGGCAATGCACTGCTCAATCTTCAGCTCAGGCGACTTGCCGCCGAGGAAATCGGTCATCTTTGTGCTCGGGATGAGACGCGGGCTGCCGCAGTAGTCGTCGGTGTTGAGGATCACGCCGGCATCGCCACGGAGGATGAAGCCGCCTTTGATCTTGTCCCAGTCGCGGTCGGCTTCTAGTTCGGCCGGACGCTCGGGTTTGCGGCTGCCTTCATACCAGTGCAGTTTGATCTCGCCATACTTCTCGGTCTTGAAGTAGCAGACGACGTGGGAGGACTTCGGCCAGCTCACATCGGTGAGTTCATCGCACTCGGCTTCCATCTTGTAGGGTTCGCCAAGGCCGCAGGCCCAGAAGGGACCGTCGAGCAGGTGGCAGCCCATGTCGCCCATGGCACCAGCGCCGTACTCGGCATGACCGCGCCAGGCGAAGGGGTGCAGGCCGTTGGTGAAGGGGATGGACGGGCATTGCGCCAGCCAGGATTCCCAGTTCAACAAATCCTGGGTGGTGTCCACCATGATGTCTTTGCCATCGGGTCCTTTGGCCTTCTCCTTCACCTTCGGCATGGTGCCGGTGGTGTACTTGGCCTTGGCTTCGTTGCCCTGGGGCCAGATCGGACGGTTGGTCCACACGTGGATCTCTTTGGCGTTGCCGACGATGCCTTCGCTGATCCACTGCTTGAGGAAGCGGATGCCTTTGCCGGTGTGGCCCTGGTTGCCCATGTTCGTCTTCACGCCTTTTTTCTTGGCGGCTTCGTGGAGTTGATTGGCCTCCCAGATGCGGTTCACGAGGGGCTTCTGCACGCAGACGTGCTTGCCACGTTTGATGGCCTCCATGGCGGCAGGGTAATGCGCGTGGTCAGGTGTGGAGACGGTGCAGAGGTCGATCTTGTCGCCCATGGCACCAGCGCCGTACTCGGCATGACCGCGCCAGGCGAA